>NZ_JAAGPN010000056.1:0-39713 GCF_017104805.1 Paraburkholderia sp. Ac-20347
TTGCACGCCGCCGGCGGCGACGAACTGCACGCCGCGCGCGTGGAAACGCCATCGGTCATCGTCGAAACCGGCGGTCACATGCGCGGTTACGTCGGGCGCGCGTGGCTGCCCGGCGCGTTGCCCGTCGGCATCACCGAGAGGACGCTGCAATGAACGCACATCAACGTCTGGCTCGGGCACGAGCGTCTGCGTCTTCCGGCCTCCTCGTGCGCCTCGTGCGCCTGCTCGCTTGCGCGAGCGTCGTTGGGCTCGTCATGAGCGTCACGCTGACCGCGTGCGGCGGCGGAGGCGGCGATGGAGGAGGCAACAGCGCGGGCAGTCCGCCCGCCCCCAGCGCGAGCGCCGCGCCCACCGCCGTCCAACCCGCGGCCACGCCCGCACCGAACACGAGCAATACGAGCAACACGAGCGTGCCGCCTTCGAGCACGCCCAACGTGCATCCCGTGAGCGTCGCGGCCACGCCCAGCTCGACGCGCAACATGCTCACCACGACCGTGACCGTCTGCGTGCCGGGCACCAGCACCTGCGCGACCATCGGCAACGTGCAGGTGGATACTGGTTCGCAAGGCCTGCGGCTGCTCGCATCCGCGCTGCCCGCCGGACTGAATCTGCCTGCGGTGTCGGCGGGCAGCGGCCAGGCCATCGCGGGCGAATGCGCGGGCTTCGGCAGCGGCTATACCTGGGGCGCCGTGCGCAGCGCCGACGTGCGGCTCGCGGGCGAAGTGGCGTCCGCGCTGCCGATCCAGGTGATCGCCGACGCAGCCGTCCCCGCAACACCGAGCGCCTGCCAGGGCCGCGGCCTCGCGATGTTGACGCCCGCGACGCTGCGCGCGAACGGCATCCTCGGCGTCGGTCCGTTCGATGCCGACTGCGGCGCGTCGTGCGTCAATCAGGCGTCGGGATCGTGGTACTACGCGTGCGCGTCGGGCACTTGCGCGGCCAGCGCGCAGCCGCTCGCGCAGCAGGTGCGCAACCCCGTCGCCGCTTTCGCCACCGACAACAACGGCGTCGTGCTCGACCTGCCCGCCGTGGCCGCGACCGGCGCATCAAGCGTGTCCGGATCGCTGATCTTCGGCATCGGCTCGCAGTCGAACAACGCGCTCGGCGGCGCGACGGTGCTACGCGCGAACACGGTGACCGGCTTCGTCTCGACCACGACATCGGACGGCAGCGTCTACGCGCAAAGCTATCTGGACAGCGGCTCGAACGGGCTCTTCTTCGCCAACGCGACGCTCACGCGCTGCGGCGTCTGGTACTGCCCGTCGTCGCCGCAAAGTCTCAGCGCGACGATCAAGGGCATCGACGGCACCGGCGCGCCCGCCGCGCTTTCGATCGACAGCGCGCAGACGCTCTTCGCGAGCGGCAACTGGGCGTTCGCGAATCTGGCGGGCTACAACGGCAATGCGTTCGGATGGGGTCTGCCGTTTTTCTTCGGCAAGCGCGTCTATACGGCGATCGAGGCCCAGGCGACGCCGGTGGGCGCGGGACCGTATTTCGCGTTCTGATGACGGGGGAAACGGAGCGAGGCGCGCGCGGCGCGCCTCGTCATGATGGACGAAAACGTGCTTAGTCTTGCGCGCTGGCGTCGGAAGCCGGCGTGGTCTTCACGAGCGCGGCCGGCGCGAGCCAGTGGAACGACGTGAGGCTGCCGGTGTGATCGTAGGTGCACTCGGCGGCGGTGGCCGTGGGCGGCGTCTTGTGCAGGCCGAGTTTCCGCGCGATCAGCTCGACGGGCGTGGACGGCTTGGCTTCCGCCGCATGCGTCGACGAAGCGCCCGACGCGGCCGAAGCCGCCGACGCCACCGCCGCACTCGAAGCACCCGTAGCCGCATGCGCCCCGCTCGCCGCCACAGCCGCCGACGCAGCGACCGCCTCCGACGCCGGCAACGCACCGCGTTCGAGATGCCCTTCGATCACCACGCGTTCGCCGCGATACGCCACGGCGGTATGCGTGACGGAGAGTTCACCCAGCGACGTCTGGGTCAGCCGCGTGCGCATCTCCTGCTCGCAGGCGCCCGGATTCTGGTACTGCGCGACGCATCCCGCGAGCAGGGTAACGCCGGCCGCAAGGCCGACGAGGCTGACATTCCGTTTATTCATCGCTCTTTCATGCGCTCGAAGCGCGGTTCGGTTTTCAGGCTGCGGCAATTGTAGCCTACGGTAGGCCGCGCCCTCCGTCGAAGCGATGCGCGGCGGCGCGGGCCTGCTATCATCGCTGCTGTATATCCGTACAGTGCCGCGCGTGCTTCCCGACTCCCCCGATCCGTTCTATTACCTCGCGAACTTCGAGCGTGCGCTCGGCTGGCTCGACGCGCGCTGCGCCGACCTCTTCGACGACGGGGAACGCCGCTTCCTGCGCGATTTCGTCGCCCTGCCGCGCGCCTCGCGTGCGCTGTTCGTCCGCATGCTGATGCGCAAGGGGCCGGATTTCCGCGCCAGCAAGCTCGATTACGCCGAAATCGGCTGCCCGCGCGCGGCGGCTGCGCTACTGGTCGCGGGCGGCTGGCTCGACGGCGCGCCCGTGCTCGCTTTCGATGCGCTCGCGGCGATCGTCACGAAGGCGGAATTGCAGGCGCTGGCTGCGCATCTTGCGCAAGTCGTCGATGAAGCCGATGCAACCGACACCGCCGACGCGCCCTCGCACACAGCCGCCTTGCAAGCGCTCCAGGCGCTCGACAAACGCAGCGCCACGCGCGCCGCCACGCTTGCCGCGCTCGAAACGCTCGCGCCCGACGCACGCGAATGGGCCGCGTGGTTCCCCGCCTCCGCCGACGCCGTTTTCCGCTTCAACGCCGCGCCGCTGTGCGAGCGTCTGCGCCTGATGTTCTTCGGCAATCTGCGCCAGGACTGGACCGAGTTCGTGCTCGCCGATCTGGGCGTCTACCGTTACGAGCAGGTGCCGCTCGACGCGGCGTCGCGCGCGTTCCAGCAGCGCGCCGACATCGACGCGTATCTCGCCCTGCGCGACTGCCGCGAAGCGCTCGATCTCGCCGACGACCCTGTCGCGGGCCTCGCGTGCGCGCTCGATACGCTCGACGCCCTCGCGCCGCGCACGCACGGCAATGCGTGGCTGCGCGCGCGTCACGACCGTCTGCGCCACGCCGTGGGGCTCGCCGCCGAGCGCGCCAGCGAAGCCGAGCTCGCGTGGCGCGCCTACGTGGAGAGCGCGCATCCGGAGTCGCGTTACCGTCGCGTGCGCGTGCTCGAACAACTCGCGCGCCGCGACGAAGCCGTGGCGCTCGCCCAGACGATTGCCGCCGCGCCGGCGAACGAGGAAGAGGCGCAACGCGCGGCGCGCACGCTCGGACGCCTGCTGCGCACACGCGCAAAAAAACACGCAAGCCAACCGGACCACGACGCGCCCACGCACGCGACTCTCTCGCTGACCTTGCCCGCCGCGTGGGCGGATCTGCGCGTGGAAGAAGCATCGCGACTCGCGCTCAGCACCGACGACGCGCCCGTGTTCTACGTCGAGAACACGCTGATCAACAGCCTGTTCGGCCTGCTCTGCTGGCCCGCGCTGTTCGCGCCGCTACCGGGCGCGTTCTTCCACCCGTTCCAGCGCGGCCCCGCCGACCTGCATGCCGCCGACTTCGTCGCGCGCCGCGCCGAGCGCTTCGCGGCCTGCCTCGCCGAACTCGACGACGGCCGCTACCGCGAGACCATCCTCGCCCGCTTCGGCGAGAAATACGGCATCCAGTCGCCCTACGTCGCGTGGCCCGCGCTCGACGACACGCTGCTCACGCTCGCACTCGACTGCTTTCCGGCCGCACATCTGCGTCTGTGGTTCGAGCGTCTGTTGCGCGAACCCGCCGCCAACCGCTCGGGTCTGCCCGACCTCGTGCGCTTCTGGCCGCGCGAGCGCCGCTACGAGCTGATCGAGGTGAAAGGTCCCGGCGATCGCCTGCAGGACAACCAGCGCCGCTGGCTCGCCTATTGCGCGTCGCACGGCATGCCCGTCACGGTGCTGCAGGCGCGCTGGGCCAGCGAAGATAGAGAACAAAGCGACGAGCACGAAGAAAGCGATAGCGGCACGCTCGCGTCCCATCCGGAAACGACGCGATGAGCTACACCGTCGCCGTGCGCACGCTCTGCGAATTCACCGCGAAGCGCGGCGACCTCGACCTGCGCTTCACGCCTTCGCCCGACGCGAGCGAAGGCCGCGCCGGACACGCCGCCATCGCCGCGCGCCGCCCGTCCGGCTACGAAACCGAAATCGCGCTCACCGGCACCGTCGGCACGCTGACCGTGCGCGGCCGCGCCGACGGCTACGATCCCGCGCAACGCCGACTCGAAGAGTTCAAGACCTATCGCGGCGATCTCGACGCCATGCGCGAAAACCAGCGCGCGCTGCACTGGGCGCAACTGCGCGTCTATGGCGCGCTGATGTGCGAAAAGCTGGCGCTCGACACGATCGAACTCGCGCTCGTCTACTACGACATCACCTCGGGCCGCGAAACCGCGCTCACCGAACACGCGAGCGCCGCCGACTTGCGCAGCGCATTCGAGTCGCAGTGCGCGCGATTTTCCGCGTGGGCCGAACAGGAAAGCGCGCATCGCAGCGCGCGCGACGCGGCGCTCGCCGCGCTGCAACTGCCGCACGCGGACTTCCGTCACGGTCAGCGCGATCTCGCCGAAGCCGTCTGGCGCGCGGCCACACAAGCGCGCTGCCTGCTGGCGCAAGCGCCGACCGGCATCGGCAAGACGATCGGCACGCTGTTTCCACAATTGAAGGCGTGTCCGCGCGCGGGCATCGACAAGGTGCTGTTTCTGAGCGCAAAAAGTTCGGGACGCCAGCTCGCGCTCGATGCACTCGCGACGCTGACGCGCACGCAAGACGAAACACCGCTGCCGCTGCGCGTGCTCGAACTCGTCGCGCGCGACAAGGCCTGCGAGCATCCCGAACTCGCGTGTCATGGCGAATCGTGTCCACTCGCGCGCGGCTTCTACGACCGCCTGCCGGCCGCGCGCTCGGCGGCGCTCGCACGCGTGCGGCTCGATCGCGCCACACTGCGCGACGTCGCGCGCGATCACGCGGTCTGTCCGTATTATCTCGGACAGGAACTCGCGCGCTGGAGCGACGTGATCGTCGGCGACTACAACTACTACTTCGACGTGAGCGCCATGCTGTTCATGCTCGCCGCGCACAATCAATGGCGCGCGAGCCTGCTCGTCGACGAAGCGCACAACCTGCCCGAACGCGCGCGCGCGATGTACTCGGCGGAGCTCATGCAGACGCGACTCGACGCCGTGAAGCGCGGCGCGAGCGCGCCGGTCAAGCGCGCGCTCACCCGCCTCACGCGCCAATGGAACGCCGAAAACGCCGTGCAGCCGCACGCGTGGCGCGCGAGTGACGCATTGCCCGACGGCCTCATCGCCGCGCTCGGCGACGTGATCGGCGCGATCGGCGATCAACTCGCGGAACCCGCGCTCGTGCGCGATCCCGAACTCGAACGCTTCTACTTCGACTCGCTGCATTTCGTGCGCATCGCCGAGCGCTTCGATCAGTATTCGATCTTCGATGTCACGCCGCTGCCCGCCGCGAGCAACGCGAAGCGCACGCGCTCCGCGCTCTGCATCCGCAACATCGTGCCCGCGGGCGCGTTGCGCCCACGTGTGGCGGCCGCACATAGCGTCACGCTGTTTTCGGCCACGCTCGCGCCGACGCACTATTACGCCGACATGCTCGGTCTGCCCGCGAATACGGTGAACGTCGAGATCGGCACGCCATTTCGCGCCGAGCAACTCGACGTGCAGATCGCGCGCGACATTTCCACGCGCTACAAGGACCGCGAGCGCTCGCTCGACGCGCTGGTCGCGCGCGTCGCCGCGCAATATGCGCAGCGCCCGGGCAACTATCTGTGTTTCTTCAGCAGCTACGCGTATCTGCAAAGCGCCGCCGATGCCTTCGTCGCGCGTCATCCTCATGTGCCGGTGTGGATGCAGTCGCGCACGATGGACGAAGCGCAGCAGCAGGACTTCGTCGCGCGCTTCGTGGAAGGCGGCAGCGGCGTGGGCTTCGCGGTGCTCGGCGGCGCGTTTGGCGAAGGAATCGACCTGCCCGGGACGCGGCTGATCGGCACCTTCATCGCCACGCTCGGCATGCCGCAGGTGAACCCCGTGAACGAAGCGATCCGCGCGCGCATGGACGCGCTCTACGGCGCAGGCTTCGACTACACCTATCTGATTCCCGGTCTGCGCAAGGTCGTGCAGGCTGCCGGCCGCGTGATCCGCACCGAGCGCGACAGCGGCGTGGTGCATCTGCTCGACGACCGCTTTGCGCAGCCCGACGTGCGCGCGCTGCTGCCTGCCTGGTGGGAAGTCGGCTAAACGCCATTCATCAGCATGCCGAACTATCTGCCGACGATAAAAAACTGGCGCCGCACGCGACGCCAGTTTCCACGCGAGCGCCTCTAGCGCACGTCGATCACGCCAATCACAACAATCACGCCGATTTCGACTTGCCCGCGCCCTTGCCGTTCTTCTTCGACGGTGGCGGCGGATCGCCCTCGGCATCATCGGCGGCAATCTCCGGCGCGACTTCCTTGACGTCGAGTTTCGCGGCCTTGCCGTCGCCCTTCGCCTTTTTCGCGCCCTTGCCTTCCTTCACATCGGGCGGCACCGCGATCTTGTTGATGGTGACTTCTTCGGCGCTCGGATCGTAGCCGAGTTCGACCGTATCGCCCGATTGCAGCGCGTCGCCGAGTATCTCCTTCGCGAGCCGCGTTTCCACCTCCTGGCGAATCTGCCGCTTGAGTTCGCGCGCGCCGAATTCCGGTTGATATCCCACCTCCACCAGATGATCGACGAGCGCCGCGCTCATCTTCAGCGTGATGCCCTGCGCCGCCGCCGTGCGCGTCACGCGATCGAGCTGGATCTGCACGATATTGCGGATGTTGTCCTTCGAGAGCGCATGGAAAACGATGATCTCGTCGATGCGATTGAGGAACTCGGGACGGAAATGGCCCTTGAGCACTTTCATCAATTCGCCGCGCACTTCCTTGTCGTTCTTGCGCTTCGCCTCGGGCTGCTCCAGATTCTCCATGATGATCTGCGCGCCCAGATTGCTCGTGGCGATGATGATCGTATTGCTGAAGTCCACGACGCGACCCTTGCCGTCGGTGAGGCGGCCGTCGTCGAACACCTGTAGCAGCACGTTATAGACGTCGGGGTGCGCCTTCTCGATCTCGTCGAGCAGAATCACGCAGTACGGCCGCCGCCGCACGCGCTCGGTCAGTTGCCCGCCCTCGTCGTAGCCCACGTAGCCCGGCGGCGCACCAATCAGCCGCGCGACCGCGTGCCGCTCCATGTACTCGCTCATGTCGATGCGCACGATCGCCTGCTCGTCGCCGAACACGGTTTCGGCCAGCGCCTTCGCGAGTTCGGTCTTGCCGACGCCCGTCGGCCCGAGAAACAGGAAGGTGGCAATCGGCCGATGCTCTTGGCCGAGCCCCGCGCGCGACAGACGCACCGCATCGCTCACGGCCACCACCGCGTCGCTCTGTCCGACCACGCGCTCGCGCAGCGTCTCTTCCATCTTGAGCAGCTTCTGGCGCTCTTCCTGCGTGAGATCGGCGACCGGAATGCCGGTCAGGCGCGACACGACTTCCGCGATCGACGCCACCGTCACTTCGAGCGTTTCCGAACCGGTCTTGCGCTGCCAGGCCTCGGTGAGATCGTCGAGCTTCGCCTGCTTTTCCTTGATGCGTTCCTCGAAATTCTTCGCTTCGTCGTAGCGCTTGCGCGAGGACGCATAGTCCTGCTCGCGTTTGAGCTGCACGATTTCCGCTTCGAGTTCCTGGATATCGGCGGGCCGCGAAGTCGCGCCGATCCGCACGCGCGCGGCCGCCTGATCGATCAGGTCGATCGCCTTGTCGGGCAGGAAACGCGAGGTGATATAACGGTCCGACAATTCGGCGGCGGCCACGAAGGCGTCGTCGGCGAACGTGACCTGATGGTGCGCTTCCAGTTTGTCGCGCAAGCCGCGCAAGATCACGATGGTCTGCTCGACCGTGGGCTCGGGCACCAGCACGGGTTGAAAGCGCCGTTCGAGCGCCGCGTCCTTCTCGATGTACTTCTGATACTCGTTGAGCGTAGTCGCGCCGATCAGGCTCAGCTCGCCGCGCGCGAGCGCGGGCTTGAGCACGTTCGCGATATCGAGCCCGCCTTCGCCGCCGCCCTGCCCCGCACCGACGATGGTATGCAGTTCGTCGATAAAGAGAATCAGCTCGTCGTTCTTCGCGGTCACTTCGTCGATCAACTGCTTGGCGCGCTCCTCGAATTCGCCGCGATACTTCGCGCCCGCAACCATCGAATTGATGTTGACCTCGACGAGCCGTTTACCGCGCAACACCTCCGGCACGTCGCCGTTCACGATGCGCTGCGCAAGCCCTTCGACGATCGCGGTTTTGCCCACGCCAGGCTCGCCGATCAGCACCGGATTATTCTTCTTGCGGCGCGCAAGCACCTCGATCGTGTTCTCGATTTCCTGCGCGCGGCCCAGCACCGGATCGAGCTTGCCCTGCCGCGCCATCGCCGTGAGATCGCGGCCGAACTTGTCGAGCGTGGGCGTGTTCGTGGGCGCATCCACGCGACCGTCTTCCGCGCCCTTGCCGACCACCTTCACCACTTTCTGGCGCAGCGCCTCGGGTGTCACGCCGTACTTCTTGAGCAGCGTGCCCGCGATGCTGTCGGGCACCGCCGCAAGACCAATCAACAAATGCTCGGGACCGACGTATGAATGCCCGAGATCGCGCGACGCCTGAAACGCAAATTGAAACGCCTTCTTCAGGCGCGGCGAGATCGTCATCTTGTCGATGGCGGCGTCTTCGGGCGCAGTGCCTTTTTGCGCGTGCGCGTCGATATAGCCCTTGATGTCCTGCGGCGAGAGTTTGAGTTCCTTGAGCAGCGCCGCGCACACGTCGGTGTCGGCGAGCACGTAAAGCAGGTGCTCGGTGTCGAGTTCGGTGCGGCGCAATTCGTGCGCCTTCTCGGCGGCGCGCTGGAGAATTTCGAGCGTCTGTTCGCTGAAGGCATCGGTGGCATCGACCGACTCGCGCGGCACTTCTGCGGAAAAGCCCTGATCGTCGTCGACATCGTGGCCGCCGCCTTCCATGCCGCCGAAGAAGCGCGACAAACCGCCGCCGCCCAGTAGCGAATCGAACGGATTGAGCATGCTTTGATGGCGCATCAGCTGGCGATAGTCGTAGTCGCAGATCGACATCGACTTGCGCTCGCCGTTTTGCACGACGGTCACACGCGCGACAGCGGGTCGCGCATTGCAGATTTCGCAGAGGGTAGGCATGGCGGACTTGTCTCCTGTTCGGCGCCGTGCCGCAGCGCGCGGAACGGCACGACGCAACGCGGGTTGCGCCGGAAAAGTGACAGAGCGGCGATGTCGCGCGAGGCGCGCAACACCTTGACGAAGATGGCCGGCGCGCGGCGTAAGTAACGCGCCAGAGGCACACGACGAATCGATTGTGGCAGGATTCCTGGCGGCATGTATCGAAGCTGCATCATGCGCACGCATTGCTGCGCGCCGTGCAATAGATCGCGCGACCGCACACGGCTGCGTTCATCATGCCTGCGGCAATTGCTTCATGAAAGACGCGTGACACCGATAAAAGAAAACGGGCGGCACAGATGGTCCGCCCGTTCATTTTCAATGCGTTTACCGCACGTTCGTCACATGGTCGATGCCGACTTCATGTGACGAAAACCACGTTTGTTATCGTCTGCGATTTCATCAGCGACGATTCGATCCTGACACCACGTCCACCCACACGGCGAGCACGAGAATGCCGCCCTTCACGATCATCTGCCAGTACGCGTCCACATCGAGCATCGACATGCCGTTGTCGAGACTCGCCATCACGAGTGCGCCGATCAGCGCGCCATAGACCGTGCCCGAACCGCCGCGCATCGAGGTGCCGCCGATGAAGCACGCCGCGATCGCATCGAGTTCGCCCATCGTGCCCGCGGACGGCGAGCCCGCCGCGAGCCGCGCCGTGTTGACCATGCCCGCGACGGCGCACATGAGGCCCATCAGCGCGAAGATGGCGAGCTTCACGCGATTCGTGTTGACACCCGAAAGACGCGTCGCTTCGAGATTCGAACCGACTGCGTAGATGCGCCGGCCGAACACCGTCTGCGTCGCCACCCATGTGAAGATGCCGAGCAGCGCGAGCAGCAGCAGCACCGGCACGGGAATGCCGCCGTAGCTGTCGAGCATCAGCACAAAGGCCAGCACGATCGCGCCCGCGCCGACGATCTTCACCGCGTCCTGCCAGAGCGGCACCACGCTCAACTGATAACGCCGGCGATTCGCACGCTGACGCACGGTGAGCACCGCCAGCAGCACGAACAGCGCGAACGCGATGACATCGCCCGCCACGCGCGGCAAATAACCTTGCCCGATAAATACGAAGGAATCCGAAACAGGTGCAATCGTCGAGCCGCCGGTAATGCCGAGCAGCACGCCGCGAAACGCCAGCATGCCGCCGAGACCGACGATAAACGACGGCACGCGCCGATACGTCGACCACCAGCCGTTGAAGAGCCCGATCAGCACGCCGAGCGCGAGCACCACGGGCACGGTCGCGCCGATCGGCCAGTGACGGTTCACGTCAAGGATCGCCGCCACGCCGCCGAGCAGACCGAGCAGTGAGCCCACCGACAAATCGATCTCGCCCGCGATGATGACGAACACCATCCCGCATGCGAGCATGCCGGTGATCGACATCTGCCGCAGCAGGTTCGAGACGTTGCGCGGCGTGACGAACGCGCCGTGCGTGAGCACCGAGAAGAACACCCAGATCGCCGCGACGGCGAGCAGCAAGGCGAGAATCTTGTAGCGCGCGAACAGTTGCTGAAAGCGCAGGCCGAGTCCGCTGCCTCCGGGCAACTGGTCATCGCGCGCGGCGGGGGTCGTGACGTCTGGGGTCATGCTGCACTCTCTGCAATGGGTTGGGCGCGCGCGCTCTGAATCGCGGCGCCGAGAATGTGTTCCTGCGTGAGACCTTCGTTGACGAAATCGCCGCGCAATTCGCCCTCGCCGATCACCAGCACGCGATCGCTCACGCCGAGCACTTCCGGCAGTTCCGACGACACCATCACGATGGCCACGCCGCGCTTCGCGAGCTGGAACATGAGCTTGTAGATCTCGTACTTCGCGCCGACGTCCACGCCGCGCGTGGGCTCGTCGAGGATCAGCACTTTCGGATCGGTCAGCAACATCTTGGTGAGCACGGCCTTCTGCTGATTGCCTCCGGAAAGACTCGCGATCGACAGCATGGGATTAGCCGCGCGCACCGAAAGGCGCTGCATTTCGGTGCGGATCGTGTCGAGTTCGGCCGCGGTGTCGATGCGTCCGCGCTTCGAAAAGCGCTCCAGCACCGAGAGCGTGATGTTGTGGCCCACGCCCAGTTGCGGCACGATGCCGTGACGCTTGCGATCCTCCGGCACCATGGCGATGCCCGCGCGAATCGCATCGAGCGGCGAACCGATCCTGAGCGTCTTGCCTTCGAGCACCACGGTCGCCGAACACGCCCCCGCATACGCGCCGAAAATCGCCTGCATGGTCTCCGTGCGCCCCGCGCCCACGAGCCCGGCCACGCCGAGTATCTCGCCGCGCCGCACCGAGAACGAGACGTCGTCCACGCGTTTGCGGCGCGGATTGGTCACGTCGTAGCAGGTCACGTTGCGCGCTTCGAACACCACCTCGCCGATGTCGTGCGGCTCGCGCGGAAAAAGATTCTTGATCTCGCGACCCACCATCATCGCGATCACGCGGTCGGTCGTGAGCGAGGCCATCGGCTCGGTCGCCACGTGCTTGCCGTCGCGGATCACGCTCACCGTATCGCAGACCGCTTCGACTTCGTCGAGCTTGTGCGAGATGTACACGCAAGCCACGCCGCGACGCTTCAGATCGCGCACGATGTCGAGCAGGATCTTCGTCTCCGCCGCCGTGAGCGATGACGACGGCTCGTCGAGAATCAGCAGCTTCGCGCGCTTGTTCAGCGCTTTCGCAATTTCGATCAATTGCTGATGGCCGCCGCCGTAGTTCATCACCGGCTGGGCGACGTTGATGGCGTCGATGTTCAGTTCGCGCAGCAATTCATCCGCGCGCCGGTACATCGCCGCGTAATTCATGCGGCCGCCGGGCAACGTGATTTCATTGCCGAGAAAGATGTTCTCGGCCACCGACAATTCCGGCACGAGCATCAGTTCCTGATGGATGATGACGATGCCCGCGCGTTCGGTGTCGCGCACGCTGTGCGCTTCGAGCGGTGCGCCTTCCCAGCGGATTTCGCCGCTCCAGGTGCCATGCGGATACACGCCCGAGAGCACTTTCATCAGCGTGGATTTGCCCGCGCCGTTTTCGCCGCACAGGCCGACGCATTCGCCGGGCCGCACGGTCAGGTCGATGCCGTCGAGCGCCTTGACGCCCGCGAAGGATTTGACGATGCCGCGCATCGTCAGCAAGGGTTCGGTCATACGCTATGCGCCAGTCTGTCGAGGTCCGCCGGTTCGAGCGAGCGCGACGACTGCGCTCGCTGCGCCCGCGCGCGACGCATTAGCACGCCGCGCGCGGGACTCTGCACTGCCTGCTGGCAACGCTTACTGGCTGGCCAGTTGCGCCTGCGTATAGAAGCCGTCCTTCACGACCACGTCGACATTGCTCTTCGTGAGCAGCGTCGGTTGCAGCAGCACCGTTTCGACCTTCTTCTTGCCGTTGTCGTATTGCGCGTTATAGGCGGGTTTCTGGCCCTTCGCGAGATCGACGGCGAGCTTGGCCGCTTCGCCCGCGATCAGCTTGAGCGGCTTGTAGACCGTCATCGTCTGCGTACCGGCCACCACACGCTTGACCGCCGCGAGATCCGCGTCCTGACCCGAGACCGGCACCTTGCCCGCGAGATGCTGCGCGGCCAGCGCCTGGATCGCGCCGCCTGCCGTGCCGTCGTTCGACGCGACCACGGCGTCGATCTTGTTGTTGTTCGCCGTGAGCGCGTCCTCCATGATGCGCAGCGCCGTCGACGCGCTCCACTCCGGCACCCACTGCTGGCCGACCACCTTGATGTCGCCGCGATCGATCGCGGGCTTGAGCACCTTCAACTGGCCTTCGCGCAGCATCTTCGCGTTGTTGTCGGTCGGCGCGCCGCCCAGCAGGAAGTAGTTGCCCTTCGGCTGCGCGTTGTACACGCCCTGCGCCTGCAGCTCGCCCACCTTTTCGTTGTCGAACGAGATATAGGCGTCGATGTCGGCGTCGAGAATCAGGCGGTCGTACGACACCACCTTGATGCCCGCCTTCTTCGCTTCGGCCACGACGTTGCCGAGCGTTTTCGAATTGAACGGCACGATCACGATCACGTCGACGCCGCGCGAAATCAGATTTTCGATCTGCGAGATCTGGCGCTCCTCGCTCGCGTCCGCCGATTGCACCGACACTTTCGCGCCGAGTTTTTCCGCTGCTGCAACGAAATAATCGCGATCGCGCGACCAGCGCTCGACGCGCAGATCGTCGATACAGAAACCGATTTCCGGATGATCCTTGCTCGCATGCGCGAGCGGCGCGGCCAGCGACAGGCTCGCGAGCACGGCGCCGCAAACGAGCGACCCCAGAACCGAACGGCGTTTGGCGAATTGCATGTCTCCACTCCTGGTAATGACGAGCGCCGGCTGCGCACTGCGCGGCGACGGCGCGTCATGGCGTTGTAGTTGATGATGAAGTGCACGCGCACGATGCTTGCGCGAAATACGACGTGACTGCCGGCGTTGCAACTGCGGGTCTTGCTTGCTGAAAACCGCGCGGCTACGTTCGCCGCGCGGACGCTTCGTCGCCGGTGCGTCTCACGCGCCGGTGGCGAAAACCGGTTCGAGCGCGGCGTAGAGCGCGCGAAACGTCGGACGACGCGCCTCGCGATACCACGCATGACGCGCGGCGTCGGGCTCGCGCACGGCGAGCACGGGTGGTTGCGGACACACCGTTTCGAGCGCCGCGCCGGGTTCGAGCGCGAGATGCGCGAGCCGCGCCGCGCCCAATGCCGGACCGACTTCGCCACCCGCGCGCAAGGTGAGCGCGCGACCGCTGATATCGGCGAGCATCTGCGTCCAGTAGGCGCTGCGCGAACCGCCGCCGATCACCGTGATCGTCTCGGGCACGAGCCCCGCCGCGTGCAGCGCATCCATGCCGTCGAGCAGCGCGAAGCCCACGCCTTCGAGCGTCGCATTCGCGAGATCGGCGCGCGACGTTTGCGGCGTCATGCCGTAGAACACACCCTTCGCGTTGACATTGTTGTGCGGCGTGCGTTCGCCGCTCAGATACGGCAGAAACCACGGACGGCGCGCGTCGAGATCGGCGTTCGTGTGCGCTTCGGCGTCGGCGAGCATCGCGCCCACGTTGTCGTAATGCGTGAGTTGCGCGGTGAAGTCGAGGCAGCTCGCCGCGTTCAGCATCACCGACATCAGATGCCAGGTGCGCGGCAGCGCGTGGCAGAAGCTGTGCACGGCGGAATCGGGGTTCGCGAGAAAGCCGTCCGAGACCGCAAAGTACACGCCCGAAGTTCCGAGCGAGAGCATCGCGTCCCCGGGACGCACGATGCCGACGCCGACCGCGCCCGCCGCGTTATCGCCGCCGCCCGCCACCACGGGTAGTTCGCGCAAACCGAATGCTTGTGCAATCTCGGGACGCAGCTTACCGGTCACCTGATTCCCTTCGATCACTTGCGGCATCTGCGCGCGCGTGAGTCCGCACGCGGACAGGAGCGTGTCGCTATAGTCGCGCTTCGCAACGTCGAGCCAGAGCGTGCCCGCCGCGTCGGACGGATCGGTCGCGAACACGCCCGTGAGCAGCCAGCGCAAATAGTCCTTCGGTAGCAACACGTGCGCGATGCGCGCGAAGATCTCCGGTTCGTGCTTGCGCACCCAGAGCAGCTTGGGCGCCGTGAAACCCGGCATCGCCAGATTGCCCGCCAGCGCATGCAACTCCGGCACCGCGCGTTCGAGTTCGCGGCATTCGACATCCGAGCGGCCGTCGTTCCAGAGAATCGCAGGACGCAGCACCTCGCCGTTCGCATCGAGCAGCGTCGCGCCATGCATTTGACCCGTGAGGCCGAGCGCTTCGATGCGATCCGTGTCGATGCCGTTGCGGCGCGCTTCGTCGAGCAACGCGCCCAGCGCGGCGCGCGTGGCCTGCCACCAGTCCTGAGGCGCCTGCTCGGACCAGCGCGGCTGCGGACGGCTTGCCGTGAGCGGCGCGCTCGCCGTGCCGAGCACGTCGCCCGCGCGATCGAGCAACACGGCCTTGACGCCCGAGGTGCCGAGGTCGATACCGATGAACATTGTCTCCATCCTTTATTCTGGCGGCGCGCGCTCGCAGGCGCGCGTCCGCTTGCTGCACCGGCGCTCAGCGCAGGCCGTAAATTGCCTGATTGACGACGTTTTCGAGGCGCTCCTGATGACCGCTCGCATGTTGCGGATTGACGCCGTGCGCAGCCGCGTCGGCCGCCAGCGACGACAGCGAGAAACCGCCCGAGAGAATCTTGCGGCCGAACTCCGTGTCCCAGCCCGCGTAGCGCTGACGCTTGAACTGTTCGAGACGCTCGTTCTCGACCAGCACCGCGGCGCGTTCGAGTGCGAGCGCGAGCACGTCGATGGCGCCGACGTGACCGTAGAACATGTCTTCCGGATCGCTGCTTTGGCGGCGCACTTTCGCGTCGAAATTCATGCCGCCGGTCGTAAAGCCGCCGTGACGCAGAATCTCGTAGAACGCCAGCGTCAGCTCTTCGACGCTGTTCGGAAACTGGTCGGTGTCCCAGCCGTTTTGCGGATCGCCGCGATTGGCGTCCACGCTGCCGAAGATGCCAAGCGCGTAGGCCATCGCGATTTCGTGATGGAACGAGTGACCGGCAAGCGTCGCGTGATTGGCCTCGATGTTCACGCGGATTTCATTCTGGAGTCCGTACTGCGTGAGGAAGCCATGCACGGTCGCGACGTCGTAATCGTATTGATGCTTGGTCGGCTCCTGCGGTTTCGGCTCGATCAGTAGCGTGCCCTTGAAGCCGATACGCTCCTTGTGCTCCACCACCATCGAGAGAAAGCGCGCGAACTGCTCGCGCTCGCGCACGAGGTCCGTGTTCAGCAGCGTGTCGTAACCTTCGCGGCCGCCCCACAGCACGTAGTTTTCGCCACCGAGCTTGTGCGTGGCGTCGAGCGCGTGGCACACCTGCGTCGCCGCGTAAGCGAACACTTCCGGGTTCGGGCTCGTCGCCGCGCCGCCCGCGTAACGCGGATGCGAAAACAGATTCGCCGTGCCCCACAGCAGCTTCATGCCGCTCGACTGCTGCTTCGCGCCGAGGTAATCGACGATACGCGCGAAGTTTTCGGTGTAGTCCTTCAGGTCCTTGCCTTCGGGCGCGACGTCGGTGTCGTGGAAGGTGTAGAACGGCACGCCGAGCTTCGTGAAGAATTCGAACGCGGCGTCGGCTTTCTGATGCGCGCGTTCCATTGCATCGCCCGGTTGCTGCCACGGACGATTGAACGTGCCCTGCCCGAAGATATCGACGCCCGGCCACACGAACGAATGCCAGTAACACGCGGCAATGCGCAGATGCTCTTCGAGCGTCTTGCCGAGCACCTTCTTCGTGCGGTCGTAATGGTGATAGGCAAGCGGATTATCCGATTGCGGACCTTCGTAACGAATCGCGGGAATGGCTTCGAAATACGACATGGCGTCTCCGGTTATGTTGCGGCGCAACGGCACGCGCCTTGCAATGTGACGCCATACTGCCCGCGAGGCGCGAAGGCGGGCAATTGCGAAATTGCGCGAGCCGCGTAACGTTTCCTGCCAGCGCAGCGCGGCGTACGCGCACACGGGCCGCAGTGGGCCTAAAATAACCGGACACTTAAAACAGCCCGCGCCGCGCGCATCGTGCGCCGCGCCCGACACGGAGACAGCCGCGCCCGCGAACCGCCGGTTTGCAGACGCCCGCGACACGCCATGAACCGCGCCCCCGCTTCCCAGACATCGCATCGGATCGCGCTGCTCTTCAACGCGAACAAGGTGTACGACCGCGAGATCATCGCGGGCATCGGCCATTACCTGCGCTCGACGCGCGTGGCGTGGGATCTGTTTCTCGAGGAAGATTTCCGCTGCCGCCTCACGGGCATCGAGCGTTTCGAGGGCGACGGCATCATCGCCGACTTCGACGATCCGGCCGTCGCCGAGGCGCTGCAAGGCTGCCCGCTGCCGGTCGTGGCCGTGGGCTCGTCGTTCGAGGACGCCGCGCAGTATCCCGCCGACCTGCCGTATATCGCCACCGACAACCGCAAGCTCGTCTCGCTCGCGTGGACGCATCTGATCGGCGCCGGGCTGCCGCATCTGGCGATGTACAGCCTGCCCGTCGCGCAGGAAAACCGCTGGGCGCAGGAGCGCGAACTCGCGTTTCAGGCGCTCGCCCGCGACGAAGGCGTCGATGCGCCGGTCTATCGCGGTCTCGCGACCAGCGCGCCGTCGTGGAATCAGGCTTCCGAACAACTGGGCGTCTGGCTCAACGCGCTGCCCAAACCCGTCGGCGTGATCGCCGTGACCGACGCGCGCGCGCGTCAGTTGCTGCAGGCGTGCCTGATGCATGGCATCGCGGTGCCCGAGCAGGTGGCGATCATCGGCATCGACAACGATCCGCTCACGCGCACGCTCACGCGCATTCCGCTGTCGTCCGTGATTCAGGGCACCGAGGAAATGGGCAAGACCGCCGCGCACATGCTGCATCAGATGCTGGGCGGCGCACGCTTTCCGGGGCGGCGCATTCTGGTGCCGCCCGTCGGCATCAACGTGCTCGAATCGACGCGGCACGAACCGCTGTCGAGCCCGCACGTCATGCGCGCGCGCCACTTCATCCGCCAGTACGCGTGCCAGGGCATCAAGACCGAACAGGTCGCCGATTACGTGGGCGTGTCGCGCTCGTCGCTCGAAGAGTATTTCCGGCGCGAACTGCACTGCACCGTCCACCAGGAAATCCTGCGCCACAAGCTCGACGCCGCGAAAGCCCTGCTCGCGAGCCGCGACGCAGCGAGCGCCGAAGTGGCGATCCGCTGCGGCTTTACTTCGCTGCAATATATGTACGCCGTGTTCCGGCGCGAGCTCGGCTGCACGCCGCGCGAGTATCAGGACAGCGTGACGCCGCCCGCTGCCGCAACGGCATCGGCGGGCGCTCCTTCAACGCATTCCGCGGGCTGATTACGGTCCGCCCGCCTCGACCACCACCACTTCGTCACATGAACAGTCTCGTCCAACTGAACCCGGAATCCTGGGGCACGCTGCCCGGCGGCGACGCCTGCCGGCTCTACACGCTGCGCAACGCCCAGGGCATGAAAGTGACGATCAGCGACTTCGGCGCGACGCTCGTCTCCTGGCTCGCGCCCGACCGCGCCGGCCGGCTCGGCGAAATCCTGCTCGGCCACGACACGCCCGCCGACTACGAAGCCGCAAGCACCTATATGGGCGCGCTGGTCGGCCGCTGGGCGAACCGCATCGCGGGCGCGCGCTTCACGCTCGACGGCATCGACTACGCGCTCGACCGCAACGAAAACGGCAACCTGCTGCACGGCGGCGCGAACGGCTTTCATCGCCAATTGTGGGAAGTCGAAGAGGATCGCGGCGCGCTGCTGATGCGGCTCGACTCGCCCGAAGGCGACGGCGGCTTTCCGGGCAATGTGAGCGTGCAGGTGCGCTACGCGCTCGACGACGAAGGCACGCTGACGATCGAATACGAAGGCATGACGGACGCCCCCACGCCGCTCAATCTCACGAGCCACGGCTACTTCAATCTGAGCGGCGAAGCGGGCGCGGACGTGCGCGGCCATATCCTCACGATCGACGCGGACAGCGTGCTCGAAGTCGATCCGCAGATGATCCCGACCGGCGTCGCCGACGTCTCGGGCACCGCTTTCGATTTTCGCCAGGGCGCGCCGCTCGGCGCCCGGCTCGACTGGCCCGACGCGCAACTGGCGCGCGCACGCGGCTTCGATCATTGCTACGTGCTGCGCGAGCAGCCGGTGAACGCGGTGCGCCGGGTGGCGAGCGTCTACGAACCGGCGAGCGGACGCGAAATGACGGTCGCGACCGATCAGCGCGGCTTGCAGTGCTACACGGGGAATTATCTGGAAGGCCAGCCCGGCCGCCACGGCGCGCCGTGCGTGCGCCATGCGGGGCTGTGTCTCGAAGCGGGCGGCTTCCCGAATCAGATCAACATGGAAGCGCCGCTGGCTGAAGCGACGGTGCTGCGTCCCGGCGATACGTATCGCCAGGTCACGCAGTATGGCGTGCGGGTGCGCGCCTGAAGTCCGCCTGATCTACGACATGGCGGTGCATCGTGACGAATCGCGATGCACCGTTTTGCTCAGGAAACGCGCTCAGGAAACCTTGTCGTAGCTGTACACGCCGCGGCCCGTCTTGCGGCCCAGTTGCCCCGCCGCCACCATCTCGCGCAGCAGCGGACAGGCGCGATACTTCGAGTCGCCGAAGTCCTTCAGGAACACGTCCATCACCGAAAGACAGACGTCGAGGCCAATCAGGTCCGCGAGCGCGAGCGGCCCGATCGGATGATTCGCGCCCAGCTTCATGCCCGCGTCGATTTCCTCGGCGCTCGCGATGCCTTCGGCGAGCACGAAGAACGCCTCGTTGATCATCGGCACGAGAATGCGGTTGACCACGAAGCCCGGCGCGTTCTTTACGCCGATCGGCGTCTTGTCCAGACGCTGCGCCAGCTCGCGCACCGACTCGGCCACGGCCGGGCTCGTCTGCAGGCCGCGGATCACTTCGACGAGCGGCATCATCGGCACCGGATTGAAGAAGTGCATGCCGATGAAGCGCGACGGATCGGCGAGCGTGGTCGCCAGCGCGGTAATCGAAATCGACGAGGTGTTGGAAGCGATGATCGCGTCGGCGCGCGCGGCGCTCTCGATCTGCTTGAGGATGCGCGTCTTGAGCTCGGCGTTCTCGGTGGCCGCCTCGATCACGAGGTCGGCGCTCGCGAGGCGCTGATAGTCGGTGGAGGTTTCGATGCGCTTGAGCGCGGCGTCGCGCACGCCTGCGTCCAGCTTGCCCTTCGAGACGAGGCGTTCGAGGCTGTGCGTGAGCGTGGCCACGCCTTTGGCAAGCGCCGCGTCGTTCACGTCGATCATCACCGCCTTGAGTCCGGACACCGCCACCGCCTGCGCGATGCCGTTGCCCATGGTGCCCGCTCCCACGATCCCTACCGTTTCGATTGCCATGCCTGCTCCTCACTCCTTGTCCGCGACGCCGGCGTATCGCTATGGAAAATACCGGCGATGCAGCGCGCGTGGTGCACTGCATCATGAACCATAGTGTAACGGGTAGTGGCGTGCGCGCGCCGCCGGCGCGGCGCAGTGGCGCGGTGCGCGGGCATCGAGCGTGGCAAGGCGGGAAAGCGGAGAGACGGAGAAGCGCTCAGAAGTTGTACTGCACGTAGACCCAGGTGAAATTGAGTCCGGGGTTCGGCGTCTTGATGTCGGCGTTCGAGATGTGCTGGAAGCGCACGCCCGCCTGGTAGTTCTGGTGCGCGCCGAACTGCGCGCCGACGCCGAGCATATCCGCGAACTGGAAGGCCGACGACAGCGTGCGGTCAGGCGTCAGCTCGACGTGCGTGAGCATGCGCACGCCCACGCCTGCCTCGAAGTACGGACGGATCCAGCCGGTGTCCTTGATGATGCGGAAAACCGGCGTCACGCCGAATTCCCAGATAGTCGGCTGCGTGGCCGCGGTCTCGCTCAGGTGCCAGTAGGCCGCGTGAAACTCGCCGACCACCGTGAAGTGGAAGCCCGCGATGTGCCACCACTGCAAGCCGGGGTCCCAGACGAGCCCGAAGTCGAGCTTCTTCACATCGTGATCCGCCACGCCCGGGCCGATCTGAATGCCGAACTGGTCGGCATGCGCACTGGCTGCGCCAGCGGCGAATAGCGCGGCGCACAGGCCCCTTAGCAGGCGGCCCGCCCGCACCGATTTTCTTGCTGTCATGAACATCCCCGACTAGGAACGACACTTCACGACGCGGCCATATCCGGCCCGCTCTCCCTGAACCGCTGACTTCCGGCGCTGAGGCCTGCCGCTTCCCCGCGCGAGGATGCGGACGTCATCGCCATATGAATCGAGTTGAGCACAACACCACGCGCAGGTTCGGGCGTTTGCAAATGAACGTTGCGCAGTGTCGCCAGTTTAGACGCGAATTTATGATCGTGCTCACTCCGAGCGCGAGCAATCATGCACACGCTAACTGAATGCTTTCAGCGATATTCAGGGAGCCTGCAAGCGATGCGCGCAGGCCGGCCGGGACGCGCTCGCATTGAGCGGACGGCTTGAAGGGAGTGAAGAGATGTGAGGCGCGGATCGTCGCGGCTTGTGCTGTGCGCAACGATCCGGCAGAAGAACGATGATCGTTGCAAGCGCAACGATCATCGCGAGCGAAAAAACGCGAACTTGCCCTAGCGCCTAGTGCTTTGCGCTGGCGCGATGCTCGCGCGCGCCCATGCCGGGCAGACGCTTGATAAAACCCGTGGCGAGCGCCGTGCCGCAGAGAATCGCGACGCACGCCTCGACCATGCCGATCGACACGTGCTCGCCGAGAAACAGCGCGCCCCACAGAATGCCGAACACCGGAATCACGAACGTGACGGTGATCGTGCGCGCCGGACCGATCGCCGCGATCAGGCGGAAGAACAGCAGATACGCGACGCCCGTGCAGGCGACGCCGAGGCCGAGCGTCGCGCCCCACGCGTGCATCGACACGGCCGCATGCGGCCAGGTGGCAATCGCGAACGGCGTGAGGATGAGCGTGGCCGCCGTCATCGTGCCGGCGGCCACCGTGAGCGGATCGACGCCCGTGAGGTGGCGCTTCGTGTAGCTCGCCGCCACGCCATAGAGCGCTGACGCGGTCAGCGCCGCGCCCGCCGCGAGCAGCGTCGAGGTCGTGCTCGCGCCATCGCCCGCATGCGTCGCGATCTGATCCCAGACCAGCGCGAGCACGCCCAGGAAACCGATCACGAGGCCGGCCACGCGCAAACCGCTCAAGCGATCCTTCAGCCAGAAGTACGCGACGATCGCGCCGAACAGCGGCGTGGTCGCGTTGATCACCGACGTCACGCCCGCGGAGAGCGTCAGCTCGGCCCATGCAAACAGGCAGAACGGCGCCGCCGAATTGAAGAAGCCGACCACCAGCAGCGGCCAGGCGCGCTCGCGCAACGCGCCGAGCGCCTCGCGCGGCGAACGTCGCGAGAACAGCACGAGCAGCAGAAACAGCGCGCCGATCCCCACGCGCAGCGCCATCAGCGGCGCCACGCCGAGATCCGTCACGCCGACGCGGATAAAGAGAAACGAGCCGCCCCACAATGCGGCGAGAAAGACGAGCTGGGCGAGTTCGATCGGATTCATGGATGAGGCGATGTCGATGATGTGCGGTTGCGCTGCGACCAGGCGTCGCGCGCGATGCGCTAATCGTAAGGGGCCGGGCACGTCCCTCATAGCGAATCATTCTCACCGATATGTGAGAAAAATTAACAGCCGAATCTTGCGCACATCATTTGCTCACATCACTCGCGCACATCGTCATCGCGAAAACCGCGCGCCAAAAGAAAAAGGACCTACGGTTTTCACCGTAAGTCCTTTTTCAAACTTCCTGGTCGGGGCGAGAGGATTTGAACCTCCGACCACCTGCACCCCATGCAGGTACGCTACCAGGCTGCGCTACGCCCCGAGAGCTAGAGAGTATAACAGACCCTTTTCCCAATTAGAACTGTCTGTCGTGCAATTCGTCGGAAAAGACGCTGCGGGAAAACTCACCGCTGTTCATGTCCATTCATCGCCCAAGCACATCGAGCACATGCAGCAAGGCCTTGCGCAACTGATCGACGTCAACGCTCGCCATGTTGCCTTCACTCACCGGCACTTCATTGGCTTCGGGTTCGCCGCTCGCGGCGCCATGCGAATCGAGACGGTTGCGCGCGCCGTTGATCGTGAAGCCCTGTTCATAGAGCAATTCGCGAATGCGGCGAATCAGCAAGACTTCGTGATGCTGGTAGTAGCGGCGATTGCCGCGCCGCTTCACCGGCTTCAACTGCGTGAACTCCTGCTCCCAATATCGCAGCACATGGGGCTTCACGCCGCAGAGCTCGCTCACTTCGCCGATCGTGAAGTAGCGCTTGGCGGGAATCGGAGGCAAGACGACCTTTTCGATTGTCGATGTCATCGCCGGGTTGCCGTCGTGGTGGTTGCGCAAATTGGCGTCGCCGCCAGGGTCCGTAGTATCCAGTCACGCCCGCCGCTGTGCCACCCGTGCGGGCGCGCGCGGGATGACCCGCGCATGCATTGATCTCGCTTAACGCGGGAAGCTTGCCTCGGCGCCGCTCTCGACCAGCGCCTTGAGCTTCTGGCTCGCGTGGAACGTGACGACGCGGCGTGCCGCGATAGGAATCGCCTCGCCCGTTTTCGGGTTGCGGCCAGGACGCTGCGGCTTGTCGCGCAGCTGGAAATTGCCGAAGCCCGAGAGCTTCACGCTGTCGCCGCCTTCGAGCGCGTCGCGAATCACTTCGAAGAACGCTTCGACCATGTCCTTCGCTTCGCGCTTGTTGAGTCCGACGTTGTCGAACAGCAGCTCCGCGAGTTCGGCCTTGGTCAGCGTGGGCGTGTCGTTCGTGGCGCTTGCCGACGAGGCAGGAATGTCGCGAATCATGGCGCTACGCTGTGCCGCAAGAAGGGCTTCGAAATCACTCGAGTTCATTTCGTTCATCTATCTTTGAAATGGCGCGCTTCCGGTTGCGATGACACTGCAGACCGGAAGCGATTGTCGGTACGTGATGAGCCGTGAGCTTATCCGCGCAACCGGGCGCCAAACACTCGAGCCAGGCGATCCACCAGGGACTTGATGGCCGCGTCGACCGTCTCGTCCTGAAGAGTTCCGCCAGTATCTTGCAGGGTCACCCGGAAGGCAAGGCTTTTCTCGTCCGCGCCAAGTCCGGAAGTGTTTGATTTTGCACGAAATTCATCGAACAGCGCAACCCTCTGCACAATCCGTGCGGGCTCGTCCTGCATGCCCTTGCGGAACTCGTCCAGCAGTGCTTGCACCTCGATCTTTTGATCCACGACAAGTGCGATATCGCGTCGCACCGGCGGGAACTTCGAGACTTCGGTCGGTGCGGGCAGCTCGCGCGCCATCAGCGCATCGGCTTCCACTTCGAAGAGGATCGGTGCGTGCGGCAGGTCGTACTTCTGCATCCAGCGCGGATGCAACTCGCCGATCCAGCCCACGGCGCGACCGTCGACTTCCACGCGCGCGCTGCGTCCCGGATGCAGCGCCGGATGCTCGGCCTTCACGAAACGCGGCGTTTTCGTGGCGCCAAGGCCCGCGAACAGCGCTTCGAGATCGCCCTTCATGTCGAAGAAATCAACGCCGCGCGCTTGCGCGCCCCACTGCTCTTCGAGCGCCGGACCATACGCGAGCGCGCCGATCATCTTCGGTTGCGCGAAGCCTTCGACCGTCATTTCGCTGGCCTTGATCGACGCATCGCTCAGGAACACGCGGCCCGCCTCGAACACGCGCACGCGATCCGCGCGGCGGTTGAGGTTGTGGCGCAGCACGTTGATGAGGCTGCCGAACAGCGTCGTGCGCATGACCGAGAGCTGGCTCGCGATCGGGTTCAGCAGCTTCACGGGCTTGTCGTTACCGGCGAAATCGAGTTCCCACTCGGCATCGACGAAGCTGAAGTTGATCGTTTCCGCGTAGTCGCGCGCGGCGAGCGCGTGACGGATCGCGTGAATCGAACGACGCGTTTCGTGGGTCGCGCGCATTTCGCTGCGCGCCACCGGCGGCAGCGCCGGAATCTTTTCGACGCCGTAGATACGCGCGACTTCTTCGATCAGATCTTCTTCGATCTCGATGTCGAAACGGTACGGCGGCGGCGTGACGCTGAACGACTCGTCGCCCGCGGCGTCGACGCTGCGCTGGAACGTGAGGCCCAGACGCGTGAAGATCTGCGCGATTTCATCGGCGCCAATCTTCACGCCGATGATGCGGTTCGCGCGCGCGACACGCATCGTCACGGCCGCGCGCTGCGGCACGTTCACGGTTTGATCGTCGACCGGACCGGCTTCGCCGCCGCAGATGTCGAGGATCAGTTGAGTGATGCGTTCGATGTGCTCGACGGTCGTCGACCAGTCCACGCCGCGCTCGAAACGATGGCCCGCATCGGTCGAGAAGTTGTAGCGGCGCGAGCGGCCACGAATGGCATCCGGCCACCAGAAAGCGGCTTCCAGATAGATGTTTTTCGTGTCGAGCGTGACCGCCGTGCTGTCGCCGCCCATGATGCCCGCGAGGCTTTCGATCTCGCGTTCGTCGGCGATCACGCCGACGGTTTCATCGACTTCGACCGTGTTGCCGTTGAGCAGCTTGAGCGACTCGCCCTTCTTGCCCCAGCGCACGTCCATCGAGCCGTGGATCTTGTCGAGATCGAACACGTGCGACGGGCGGCCGAGTTCGAGCATCACGTAGTTCGAGATGTCGACGAGCGCCGAGATGCTGCGCTGGCCCGAACGCTCGAGGCGCGCGACCATCCATGCGGGCGTCTGCGCGCGCGCATTCACGCCGCGAATCACGCGACCCGAGAAGCGGCCGCACAGATCGGGCGCCGAGATCTTCACGGGCAGCGTTTCGTTGAGTTTGACTTCGACCTTCGGATACACGGGCGCTTGCAGCGGCGCGCCGGTGATCGCGGCGGTTTCGCGCGCGACGCCATACACCGAGAGGCAATCGGCCTTGTTCGGCGTGAGCTTGATTTCGAAGATGGTGTCGTCGAGATTGAGCGCTTCGCGGATGTCCTGGCCGATCGGCGTGGCTTCCGGCAGGATCATCAGGCCGCTGTGGTCTTCCGAGAGCTTGAGCTCGCGCGCCGAGCACAACATGCCCTGGCTTTCCACGCCGCGCAGCTTCGAGAGCTTGATCGCGAACGGCTTGCCGCCTTCTTCGGCGGGCGGCAGTTCCGCGCCGACGAGCGCCACGGGCACCTTGATGCCGGGCGCCACGTTGGGCGCGCCACAGACGATCTGCAGCGTCGCGCCGGTGCCGGCGTCGACCTGACAGACGTTGAGCTTGTCCGCGTCCGGGTGCTTCACGACTTCGAGCACGCGACCCACGACGATCTTCGTGGTGGGCGGCGCGGCCGGGCTCAGGCCTTCGACTTCAAGGCCCGCCATCGTGAGCGCGTGGGCGAGTTCATCGGTCGTGAGCTTCGGATCGACAAAGCTTCTCAGCCAGGATTCGGGAAATAGCATGGGGTTTTACGTTCCAGACAGATTGTGACCACTGCGAAGCGGGTTCTCGCGCACCTTTTGCGGTGCCGCGTCCGCTTCGCGCGCTGCTAATGCGTGCTTCTGCGTGCTTGCGCGTACTCAGGCGAACTGGCGCAGGAAGCGCAGATCGCCTTCAAAGAACAGACGCAGATCCTGCACGCCGTAACGCAGCATCGTCAGGCGTTCGAGGCCGCTGCCGAACGCGAAGCCGATGTAGCGCTCCGGGTCGAGACCCATGTTGCGGATCACGGTCGGATGCACCTGGCCAGAGCCCGAAATTTCGAGCCACTTGCCCGCGTTCTTGCCGTGCTCGAACATCATGTCGATTTCCGCCGACGGCTCGGTGAACGGGAAGTACGACGGGCGGAAACGCACCTGAATGTCGTCACGCTCGAAGAACTTCTTGAGGAAGTCGCTGTAGACGCCCTTCAGGTCCGCGAAGCTGATGTTCTCTTCGATCCACAGGCCTTCGACCTGGTTGAACATCGGCGAGTGCGTGGCGTCGCTGTCCACGCGATACGTGCGGCCCGGCACGATCACCTTGATCGGCGGCGTGTGCGTGCGCGCATAGCGCACCTGCATCGGGCTCGTGTGCGTGCGCAGCAGCAGCTGACGGCCATCGGCGTCCTTGCCGTCCACGTAGAACGTGTCCTGCATCGAACGCGCCGGATGGTTTTCCGGGCTGTTGAGCGACGTGAAGTTGTACCAGTCGGTCTCGATCTCGGGACCGTCGGCCACATCGAAGCCGATCGAGCCGAAGATCTGCTCGACGCGTTCCCACGTCTGCATGACCGGATGCAGGCTGCCCGTGCCGGTGCCGCGGCCCGGCAGCGTGACGTCGATCGCCTCGGCGGCGAGACGCTGGTTGAGCAGCGCGTCGGCGAGCGCCTGGCGGCGGGCGTTGAGCGCCGCCTCGACCTGCTGCTTGACGGCGTTGATGCGCGCGCCTTCGGTCTTGCGCGTTTCCGGGTCGAGCTTGCCGAGGCCCTTGAGCAGTTCGGTCAGCGCGCCCGACTTGCCGAGAAAGCGAGCCTTTTCGTTTTCAAGCGTGTTGACGTCGGGGGCGGAAGCGAAGGCGCGTTGCGCGTCGGCGACAATCTGGTCCAGATCCATTGATCCCATCTTTTCAGCGTCAGTGTTTGAGACTTGGAGCAGCGTGGCACGTTGCCGTCCGCCATGATGACCCACGCGAACGACGACATGACGACACTGCCAGAAGCGGCGCCGTACCCGGCACTTGAACAGCACGTAAAGCACAGCACTTGAAGCGCGCAGGAAGCGCTTCACCAACAAAAACGGGGCTCGGTGAGGAGCCCCGTTTTTGTTGCAGCATCACCGAAACGACCGGACGCTGCTGCAACGAACCTGCGCAATACCCGACTTAGGCAGCGACGGCGGCCTTCACCTGCTTGACGATCGCAGCAAATGCAGCCTTGTCGAACACAGCCATGTCAGCCAGGACCTTACGGTCGAGTTCGATCGAAGCCTTCTTCAGGCCGTTGATGAACACGCTGTAGGTCATGTCGTGCTGACGCACCGCTGCATTGATACGCGTGATCCACAGTGCGCGGAACACACGCTTCTTGTTGCGGCGATCGCGATAGGCGTACTGGCCTGCGCGCATGACCGCCTGCTTGGCGATGCGATAGACGTTATTGCGACGGCCGCGGTAACCCTTGGCCAGGTTGATGATCTTCTTGTGGCGGGCCCGTGCGGTAACCCCACGTTTGACTCGAGGCATGAGTAGCTCCTTTGAGTTGTCGGTTGAGGATTACGCGAACGGCAGCATTGCGCGCACGGACTTCAGATCGGAATCATGAACGGCCGTTGCACCACGCAGATGACGCTTGTTCTTGGTGGTCTTCTTGGTCAGGATGTGACGCTTGAAGGCTTGACCGCGCTTGACGGTACCACCCGGACGAACCACGAAGCGCTTTGCGGCGCTCTTCTTGGTCTTCATCTTGGGCATGAAAAACTCCATTTATTTGATGGACATGGGTGTGCGGCTGGCTCCCACGCGCGCTTCGAATATTTCGAACACCTCGCGTTTCGCCCTTATACCGCCCTTCGAAACCCACTCCACTTGTTTTGGCAGCTGGCCGGCTTTTAACAAACAAGCTCGCCGCCGCTTTCAGGAAAAACGCCCGTTTACCGCACTTTCGCGCGGCGCGCGGGCGCCATTCCGGAACCTGCTTCCCGTGCTTCACGCCACATGGCGCGCTGCACGTCCTACCAAACTCTTCGGGCCGCCGCGCTCTGCCGTAACACCACCGACACGCGGCAACACCTTACTTCTTCTTCTTCGGCGAGAGCACCATGATCATCTGGCGCCCTTCCATCTTCGGCATCTGCTCGACCTGGCCGACTTCTTCGAGGTCCGTGCGCAGACGCTCGAGCACGCGCATGCCGATTTCCTGGTGGGCCATTTCGCGGCCGCGGAAACGCAACGTGATCTTCGTCTTGTCGCCGTCTTCGAGGAAGCGGACGAGATTGCGCAGCTTGACGTTGTAATCGCCGTCATCGGTACCCGGACGGAATTTGACTTCCTTGACCTGGATAACCTTCTGCTTGAGCTTGGCCTCGTGTTGCTTTTTCGCCTCCTGGTATTTGAACTTGCCGTAGTCCATCAGGCGGCACACGGGGGGCACGGCCTGCGGGGCAATTTCAACCAGATCGACGTCCTGTTGTTCCGACATACGGAACGCTTCGGCCAGCTTTACGATGCCGAGCGGCTCGTTGTCGACTCCGACGAGACGCACCTCGGGTGCAGAGATTTCACCGTTGATGCGATGCGACTTATCCGTAGCGATGTTACGTTTCCTCTAAAAATTGAAAAAAACGAGCCGCGCTGCCAGGTGGCTCACTTGAACGACTTGACGTCCTGCGCCAGACGTTCAGCGAATGCGTCGACAGGCATGACACCCAGGTCGACACCGCCACGGGCACGCACGGCTACCGTTTGTGCTTCACGCTCTTTGTCGCCGACAACCAGGAGGTACGGGACCTTCTCAAGCGTGTGCTCGCGTATTTTATAGCTAATTTTCTCATTGCGCAAATCCGCCTGCACTCTAACCCCTTGTTTTTGCAACGATTGGGCTAGATTTGCTGCATATTCGGCCTGACTTTCCGCGATATTCATCACAACGACCTGCATTGGAGCCAGCCAGGACGGCATTGCACCAGCATGGTGCTCGATCAAAATACCGAGGAAACGCTCCATCGAACCGAGGATGGCGCGGTGCAACATGATCGGGCGACGGCGGCTGTTGTCTTCCGCCACGTACTCGGCGCCGAGGCGCTCCGGCAGCACCATGTCGAGCTGCAGCGTGCCGCACTGCCACGAACGGCCGAGCGCATCCTTGATGTGGTACTCGACCTTCGGACCGTAGAACGCGCCCTCGCCCGGCAGCTCTTCCCACGTCAGACCGCACGCCGTCAGCGCTTCACGCAGACCTTGTTCGGCGCGATCCCAGATTTCATCCGTGCCCGCGCGCGACTCGGGGCGCAGCGACAGCTTGATGTCGATGTGATCGAACCCGAAATCCTTGTAGACGCTCATCGCGAGCGTGTTGAAGGCGATCGACTCGGCGATGATCTGGTCTTCCGTACAGAAAATGTGCGCGTCGTCCTGGACGAAGCCGCGCACGCGCATCAGGCCGTGAAGCGCGCCCGACGCCTCGTTGCGGTGGCACGAACCGAATTCCGCGTAACGCAGCGGCAGATCGCGATACGAACGCAGACCATGGTTGAACACCTGAACGTGGCCCGGGCAGTTCATCGGCTTGATCGCGTAATCGCGCTTTTCCGATTCCGTCGTGAACATGTTTTCACGATAGTTCTGCCAGTGACCCGACGCTTCCCACAGCGAGCGGTCCATGATCATCGGCGTCTTGATTTCGTCGTAGCCCGCCACGCGCAGGCGGCCGCGCATGTACTGCTCGACCTGCTGCCAGAGCGTCCAGCCCTTCGGATGCCAGAACACCATGCCCGGCGACTCGTCCTGCATGTGGAACAGGTCGAGCTGCTTGCCGAGCTTGCGGTGATCGCGCTTTTCGGCCTCTTCGAGATTGTGAAGATAGAGTTCCTGATCTTCCTTCTTCGTCCAGGCCGTGCCGTAGATGCGCTGCAGCTGCTCGTTCTTCGCGTCGCCGCGCCAGTACGCGCCGGCAACCTTCATGAGCTTGAAGACCTTGAGCTTGCCCGTCGACGGGACGTGCGGGCCGCGGCACAGGTCGGTGAAACCGCCGTGCGAGTACAGCTTGATGTCCTGGTCGCCCGGGATCGACTCGATGATCTCGGCCTTGTACTTCTCGCCGATGCTCTTGAAGTAGTCGACCGCGTCGTCGCGCGAGACGACGCGACGCGTCACCTGCTCGTCCTTTTTCGCGAGTTCCTGCATGCGCTTTTCGATCTTTTCCAGATCTTCGGGCGTGAAGGGACGGCTGTAGGCGAAGTCGTAGTAGAAACCGTTGTCGATCACCGGCCCGATCGTGACCTGCGCTTCCGGGAACAGCTCCTTGACCGCGTACGCCAGCAAGTGCGCCGTGGAGTGACGGATGATGTCGAGGCCGTCGGCATCCTTGTCGGTGACGATGGACAGCGATGCGTCGTGATCGATCAGCGTCGACGTGTCGACCAGTTCACCGTCGAGCTTGCCGCCGAGCGCCGCTTTGGCGAGGCCGGCGCCAATCGAAGCCGCCACTTCGGCGACCGTGACGGGATGATCGTACTGTCGAACCGAACCGTCGGGCAGACGTATCGCAACCATGTTTTTCTCCAGAAGTGCCTCGACGGCACATCGTATTCGTGGGAACAGACCCGCGCAAATCTCGCGGCGAAAAAAAATGCGGCCCCGCTTTCGAGGGGCCGCATTCACTTTTCAAACCAGATTGCAGGGCGAAAGAGGTCCTCGACTAGCGTCGCTCCGAAGTAGTTTCGGTAAACGTTCGCGATGTCATAACCGTATTCGCCTTGAGCGCAGAGCGCTTGTACTGCCTTGAAGCCCCGGCAACTACACCTGCCGCAACTTCGATTTCGTTGGTAGGCTCGATTGGACTCGAACCAACGACCCCCACCATGTCAAGGTGGTGCTCTAACCAGCTGAGCTACGAGCCTGAAGAAGCAAGACTATATAACGTTTTCACGGAGCTGGCAAGGGCTTTTTTGCGTTGCGGCATGAGCGGGCACGCTCGGGGCAATCGGTGAAAACCATTGATCAAATGCGGATCAACTCCCGGATCAACTACGCCGCGACGCCCGCACCACTCCCGCCACCTCGCCCAGCACGACGCAGGCACGCTGGATCTGCGCCGAATTCGACACCTCGACCGTGAACTGCATATAGGCAGCGTTACGGCGCGACTGCGTCTTCACGCCGATCACGTTCATCTTCTCGCGCGCGAACACTTCGGAGATATCGCGCAGCAAACCTTGCCGGTCGGTGGCCTCGATCGAGATATCGACCGGATAGACCGACTGGCCGCGCCCGCCCATCACGTCGGCGGACCACGTGGTTTGCAGCACGCGCTCGGGCGCACGACGCGCCATGCGGACGAACGTCGGGCAATCGCTGCGGTGAATCGACATGCCCTTGCCGCGCGTGACGAAACCGCTGATTTCGTCGGGCGGCGCGGGACGGCAGCAGCGCGCGAGCTGCGTGAGCAGTGCATCCACGCCCACGACCAGCACGCCCGACGATCCGCCGTGCGCGACGTTCGCGCCGCTTGCGCGCTTGGTGAGCTGTTCGGGCGTTTCCTCTTCGGGCTCCGCGACCGGCGCGTCGCTCAGCGCATGCTCGACGTGGCGCAGGCTGAACTCTTCCTTGCCGACCACGCTGAAGAATTCGTCGGTCGACTTGAAGCCGAGCTTCGCGGCGAGCTGATCGAGATTGACCGACGTGCGCCCTTCGCGCTGCAGCGTTTTTTCGACCATCGCGCGGCCATTCGCGATGTTTTCCTGCGCCTCGATCGCGTTGAACCACGCGCGCACCTTCTGACGCGCGCGGTTGCTGTGCAGATAGCCGAGTTGAGGATTGAGCCAGTCGCGCGACGGACCGCCCTCCTTCACCGACACGATCTCGACGGTCTGGCCGTTCTGCAACTGCGTGTTGAGCGGCACCATCGCTCCGTCGACGCGCGCGCCGCGGCAGCGATGACCCAGCTCGCTATGCAGGTGATAGGCGAAGTCGAGCGGCGTGGCGCCTTGCGGCAGCGCGATCACGCGCGCCTGAGGCGTCATCACGTAGATGTGATCGTCGTCGAGCGTGGCCTGGCGCAGTTCTTCCCACGGCTGGCGATCGTCGGAGACGTCGTCTTTCCACGCGAGCAGCTGACGCAGCCACGCGATCTTCTCGTCGTAGCTGCTGCTCGCGCTGAACTGGCCGCCATAGCCCTTCGTACCCGCTTCCTTGTAGCGCCAGTGCGCGGCCACGCCGTATTCCGCGAACTGATGCATTTCCTGAGTGCGGATCTGCACCTCGAACGCGCGCCCGTCGTCGCCGACCACGACGGTATGCAGCGAGCGATACCCATTGGGCTTCGGACGCGAGATGTAGTCGTCGAACTCGCGCGGCACCGGCTGCCAGAGGTTGTGCACGATGCCGAGCACCGTGTAGCAATCCTTGATGTCGCGCACGATCACGCGGAAGGCGCGCACATCGTAAAGCTCGGAGAAGTCGATCTCCTTGCCGCGCATCTTCTTCCAGATGCTGTAGATGTGTTTGGGCCGTCCGCTCACCTCGGCGTCGATATGCGCGACGGCCAGCTCGTGCTGCAGCCGGGCGATCGCCTCGGACACATAGCTTTCGCGCTCGACGCGCTTCTCGTCGAGCAGCTTGGCAATGCGCTTGTACGTGACCGGCTCCTTGAAGCGGAACGCAAGGTCTTCGAGTTCCCACTTGAGTTGCCAGATGCCGAGCCGGTTGGCGAGCGGCGCGTAGATTTCGAGCGTTTCGTGCGACACCTCGGGCGCGGGCTGGATCTTCGCCGCCGCGTAGTAGCGCAGCGATTGCAGCCGCGACGCGAGACGGATCAGCACCACGCGGATGTCCTGCGCGAACGCCAGCAGCATCTTGCGCAACGACTCGACCTGAGCGCGCCGCGCGGCCTGCGCGTCGCGGCTTTCGCGGCCCGATTCTGGCGCGGCGCTCTGCGCAGCCGCACGCTGGCTCAACGAACCGAGGCGCAGGAGCTTGCGCACATCGAAAGTCAGCTTGGCGACTTCGGCGCCGAAGCGCGCTTCTAGCATGCGCTCCGGGTCGTCGAGATGCGGCGCGAGGTTGAAGAGCGCCGCCGCCAGCACCGCCGGCGGATCGACGTTCAAGCGGCTGAGGATCGACGCCGTCCCCTGCGCGTGCTCGATCAGGGGTTCGCCCGTCGAGAGGCGCGCGTCGCCCGCGTGCTCGCGCACGAACGCGAGCGCGTCGTCGAGCGACGGCAGCGCGGCTTGCGCCGCAGAGCCGGCTTGATCGGCGGGGACGGTAGGGATGGTGTCGCTGCTCATGAGGCTGGACCCGCCGGCGTACCGAACGGGCTTATGACTACGGTAATACGGTCAATCGGACGATGCGAAACGCGAGGAATCGCCTGGCGAAGCGATCTTCGAAGCGAAGATCGCGGCGCGCGCTCAGTCGCGCTGCGCGGCCACCACGACGATTTCGATCAGGCATTCCGGATTGGCGAGCTTCGCTTCGACCGTCGCGCGCGGCGGCGTGGCGCCCTGCGGAACCCACTTGTCCCATTCGGCGTTCATGCCCGCGAAATCCTTCATGTCGGCGATATAGATCTGCACCGACAGCAGCAGCGTCTTGTCGCTGTTCGCTTCGCCCAGCAGACGGTCGATATGGCCCAGCACTTCGCGCGTCTGGCCAGCGATGTCCTGCTTCGTGTCCTCGGCGATCTGACCCGCGAGATAGACCGTACCGTTGTAAACAGCGGTTTCCGAAAGGCGCGGACCCACGTGGTGACGAATGACTGCCATGTAAATTCCTGTTGAAGTTGAACGTGCCGGGCGCGCCGGATCGGCTCCGGACCGCGCGCGGCTATCTCATATTATGACGCGCTGACCGGCTCCCCGGCGAAGAAACGGCGCGCGATCCCGATCTGGTCGGGCGAGAGGAAGGCCGGCGCATGGCCGACACCCGCGATTTCGACGCTCTCGACGTGCTGGCCCTTTTCGACCATTTTCACGACCGTTTCGCGCGACAGCAGATCCGACAGTTCACCGCGCACGCTCAGCACCGGCCCCTTGAACGCCGCCAGCGAGCGCCACAGGAACTGCTCGCCCTGCTCGTTCTGCTCGGGCGTCGCGCCCTTGAACGCCTCGGAAATACGCGGGTCGTAGCGATAGCGCCATCCACCGTCCACTTGGTGCAAGAGCGGCGTGTTGATCTCGCGCCACTCCTCGGCCGTGAGCGGTCCGAACGACGACGCCAGCAGCGCGGCGTTGTCAATCCCTTCCTGCAACGTCGCGAAACGCGAGTCGCGCCCGACATACTCGCCGATGCGTTCGAGCGACGCCGGTTCGATATGCGGACCGATGTCGTTCAGCAGCAGGCGGCCGATGGGCGCGTCGGGCAGGCCCGCGAGCGCCATGCCGATCAGACCGCCCATCGACGTGCCGAACCAGTCGACCTGTTCCACGCCCGTGCGCGCGATCAGCGTCACCATGTCGGCCACATACTGCGCGACGCCATAGCCGCGCGGATCGACGAGCCACGACGACAACCCGCGCCCCACCACGTCCGGGCACACGACGCGATACGTACCGCATAGCGCCGCCGCGAGGCGGTCGAAATCGCGACTGGAACGCGTAAGGCCGTGCACGCACACGAGCACACGCGGATTCGCGGGATCGCCCCACTCGGTGTACGCGACGCGGTGCAGCCCCGAGGGGCTGAGGCACTGAACGTACTGCTGACGCGGCACGGCTGACGATTCGGTCATCGCTGGGTCCTCGCTGGAAGTGCCCGAAGGCTCAGGACGAATTCTAAACGGCTTTGCGAGGCGGGATGGACGGGCGCGGCGAGTCGCGTCCCGGCTTGCGGCCTCTCGTGCACGGACGGACGCCCCATCCGGCGGCGCGTCCCCGGCCTGACGCACATGCCGAACGGCCTATGCCATCCGGACGAGGTTTCAGACACGCGCAAACGCGCAAGAATGGAATCGTCCAAAACGAAAACGGGCGAGACCGAAGTCCCGCCCGCCACTGTCATGCAATGTCCCGCCGAGAAAACCGCGCCGCGATCAGCCCACCGCGCTCACGTCGAGCGGCGCGCCGGTCTTGGTCTTGATCTCGTCCACCGTCACGCCCGGGGCGAGTTCGGTCACTTTCAGACCGGCGTCAGTCACCTCGATCACGCCGAGGTCGGTAATGATGATGTCGACCACGCCCACGCCCGTGAGCGGCAGCGTGCATGCTTCGAGAATCTTGTGCTGGTCGCCCTTGGCCACGTGCTCCATCAGCACGACCACGCGCTTGACGCCCGCCACGAGGTCCATCGCGCCGCCCATGCCCTTGATCATCTTGCCGGGGATCATCCAGTTGGCCAGGTCGCCCTTCTCGCTCACCTGCATGGCGCCGAGGATCGCGAGATTGATGTGGCCGCCGCGAATCATCGCGAACGAGTCGGCCGACGAGAAAATCGACGAGCCGGCCAGCGTCGTGACCGTCTGCTTGCCAGCGTTGATCATGTCGGCGTCCACCTGATCTTCGGTCGGGAACGGGCCGATGCCGAGCAGGCCGTTTTCCGATTGCAGCCACACTTCCACGCCTTCCGGCACGTGATTGGCCACGAGCGTCGGCAGGCCGATGCCGAGGTTCACGTAGAAGCCGTCCTGCAATTCCTTCGCCGCGCGCGCGGCCATTTCGTCACGATTCCATGCCATGATCCGTCTCCCTCCTCAGGCGCTCGCCGCGGCGCGCACGGTGCGTTGTTCGATGCGTTTTTCGGGGCTCGCGTTGAGCACGAGGCGCTGCACGAAGATGCCCGGCGTGTGGATCGCGTCCGGATCGAGTTCGCCGTTCTCGACAATCTCTTCCACTTCCACGACCGTGATCTTGCCTGCCATCGCGCACATCGGGTTGAAGTTGCGCGCCGTGCGGCGATAGATGAGGTTGCCCGACTTGTCGGCCTTCCAGGCCTTCACGAGCGCGACGTCCGCCGTCAGCGAATGTTCGAGCACGTAGTGGTTCTCGCCGAACTGGCGCGTTTCCTTGCCCTCGGCGATCAGCGTGCCGTAGCCCGTGTTCGTGAAGAAAGCGGGAATGCCCGCGCCGCCCGCGCGCAGCTTTTCGGCAAGCGTGCCTTGGGGTGTGAATTCGAGTTCGAGTTCGCCCGACAGATACTGGCGCTCGAATTCCTTGTTCTCGCCCACGTACGACGAGATCATCTTCTTGATCTGGCGCGTTTCCAGCAGCAGACCCAGGCCGAAGCCATCGACGCCCGCATTGTTGCTGATGCAGGTAATGCCCTTCACGCCCGAATCGCGCAGCGCGCCGATCAGCGCCTCGGGAATGCCGCACAGCCCGAAGCCGCCGACCGCGAACGTCTGGCCGTCCTTGACGATGCCTTCGAGCGCGGCAGCCGCGCTTCCATAGACCTTGTTCATCAGTGTGTCCCTTCCTCGAATGGAAATTCGTCGCTACGTTTTGCGTTGATTCTGTTCGTTCTGCCCGGCACGCGGGCGCACTGCGCGCCCGGATGCCCCATTCTAGTCATCCGCGAGTGGCGTTGCCGTGAATCCGACAGCCTTGCCACCCGGCCCTCCGATGGTTGTGAAGCGTACGCTGGGCGGGCGTTGCGGCACAATACGCAAAACTACATAAAGCCATTCCCGTATCGCACGCCATGCCCGAACCTGCCACGTCCACCTCCGCAGCCCCCGCCGCGATCGATTACCGGACCGCGTTTCACCTCGCGCCCATCGGGCTCGTGCTCGCGCGCGAGCGCATCATCGAAGACTGCAACGAGGCGCTTTGCGCGATCTTTCGCTGTCCGCGCGCGGCGCTCGTCGGCCAGTCGTTTCTGGTGCTGTATCCGTCGGCGGACGAGTTCGAGCGCATCGGCGAGCGCATCCCGCCCATCATGACCGCGCAAGGCAGCTATGCCGACGACCGCATCATGAAGCGCGCCAATGGCGAATTGTTCTGGTGCCACGTCACGGGCCGCTCGCTCGACCGGCAGGCGCCGCACGCGGCCGGGGTCTGGACGTTCGAGGATTTGAGCGCCACGCGCCGCGTCGCCGTCGAGCTCACGCCGCGCGAGCGCGAAATCGCGGCGCAACTGGTCACGGGCAAGACGAGCAAGCAGATCGGGAGAATTCTCGACATCAGCTCGCGCACGGTGGACGTTTATCGCGCGCGGCTGATGCGCAAGTACGATACCGGCAACGCCACGGAACTGCTGCAACGGCTGCTCGGGCATTGAGCGAAGGAGAAAGCGGCGGGCGCAGGAAACGCGCCCGCGCAGCGGAACGTCTAACCCAACGTGTCAGCGCGCCTTGACGAGCGGCGCGTTCTCGATGGTGGCACGCAGGTGATCGGGAATCGGCACCGACTTGCCCGCTTCGTAGTCGATCCACACGCAGCGTGCGTTGCCGCGCGCGTAGACCGTGTCGGGCTCGTCCACGCGGCGCAGTTCGAAACCGGTGTCGAAGCTGCTGCGTCCCGGCTGGCCCACGGTCATCGTGCAGACGATGTCGCCGGGATAGTGGAGCTGCTTAAGGAATTCCATCGAGGCGTTCACGATGACCGGCCCCTGACGGTTGCCGCCCTCGCGGCTCTCGCCGGCGACGCCGAGCTGTTCGAACCAGGAAATCCGCACCTGTTCCATGTAGCGGAAGTAGACCGTGTTGTTCACATGGCCGAAAGCATCCATGTCGCCCCAGCGGATCGGCATGGTCATTTCAAATACGGGGTGGTAATCGCTCATTGCACTTCGACTTCGGGTTACGCAAAAACGCGAGTGTACGATCCGCGACGCATCAGCGCAGCGACATCGCCACCCGCGCGGAAAACGGGAAAGCGCTCAGGTCAGGCCGAAGCCGTCGTCGGCGGTAATGATCGAGCCGTTCATGAACGCGGACTCGTCGGCTGCGAGCAGCAGCAGCAAGCCGTCGAGGTCGGCGGGCGTGCCCACGCGATGGCGCGGCAGCATCGAAATCAACTTTTGCCCCTGCTCCGTCGACCAGTGATGATGGTTGATTTCGGTGTCGATATAACCGGGACAGATCGCATTGACGTTGATGCCGTGACGCCCCCATTCGAGTGCCATCGACTTCGTCATGTGCACGACGGCGGCCTTGCTGATGGAATACAGGCCGATTTGCGGCAGCACGCTCAGCCCCGCCACCGAAGCAATGTTGATGATGCGGTACGCCGGTTTCGAACCGCCGCCGTTGCCGCGCATGATCATGCGTTTGGCGACTTCCTGCGCCACGAAAAAGGCGCCGCGCGTGTTGGTGTCGAACACGTACTCGAAGTCGGCGGGCGTGACGTCGACGAGTTTCTGCGTGGTGGAAACGCCCGAGTTGTTGACGAGGATGTCGATGGTTCCGGCTTCGGTTTCCGCGTGCGCGACCGCCGATCGAATGCTCTGGTAGTCCGTCACATCGAGCGAAACCACGTGGGCGGCCCCGCCGTCGGCTTCGATTTCCGCGCGCAGTTCCTTGAGCCGCTCCACCCTGCGGCTCGCCAGCACGACTTTCGCCCCTGCCTGCGAGAGCACCTGCGCGAAGCGCTTGCCGAGTCCGCTCGACGCGCCGGTGATCATCGCCACCTTGCCTTCCAGATTGATCGAACGGCCCATTTTCGCTTCCTGTTCAGGGATGAATAAGTGCCGGAATGCCGCTGCGGCAGCGAGCCGGGCATTCTGGCATAAAATAGAACGGTCGTGCTAATGTAGGCTGATTGGGTTGCGGCTCGCGGAGCGTTCCCCGACAATACGAACCCGAAAAAAGCATTCTAATGGCAAGAGGAGCTTTAATGACCCCCGCAAGTCTTTTGGAGCAATACGGCCCACGCGAGTCGATGGAATACGACGTCGTGGTCGTCGGCGGCGGCCCGGCCGGGCTGTCCGCTGCTATCCGCCTGAAGCAGCTCGCAGCGGAAAAAGGCGTCGAAATCGGCGTATGCGTCCTGGAGAAAGGCTCGGAAATCGGGGCGCATATCCTCTCCGGCGCGGTCATGGATCCGCGCGCAATCGACGAACTCTTTCCCGACTGGAAAGCGCAAGGCGCGCCGCTGGACGTGCCCGTGACCGAGGACAAGTTCCTTTTTCTTTCCGAAACCGGGGCTAAGGCTGTGCCGAACTGGGCGCTGCCGGACAACTTCAAGAATCACGGCAATTACGTCATCAGCCTCG
>NZ_JAAGPN010000586.1:0-1272 GCF_017104805.1 Paraburkholderia sp. Ac-20347
TCATCTATATAGAAGTGTTGACCGGAGTACATGGTAGTGTCTTTCTGAATGCTCCCGCAACCACCGAGCTGTACCCTCGCGCCCACACTCTTCCCCTCCACGACGCTCTTCCGATCTGGCCGTCCCGTCACATCGTCGATCAGCGTACGCATGCGGCGCCAGTGCGAGCCCTCCCAGAATACGCGCTCGCAGACGTCGCAGGTCACGAAGCGCGCGTGGCGCTCGAACACGCCCGGCGGCACGCGCGCGCTCACCTCGTCGCGCGCGATGCGCCGCAGCGGCGCGTTGCACATCAGACACAGACGAAACGGCCGCGCGCTCGCGGCCAGATCGAGGCGCTCGACGATCTCGTCGAGTTGCGCACGCGGCTTGAGCGCGCGCACGTAGCAGCCGTGCGTGATGCCGCGCCGCTTGAGCAGTTCGCGGTCGCGCGTGAGGACGATGCGATGCTCGGCGCCGGCCAGTTGCTCGATGGCGTCGTCGGCGAAATGGTTGTCGTAGAGCGTGTCGAAGCCCGCGAGCCGCAGCAGTTGCGCGAGGCCGCCCAGATGCGCATCGGCGATGAAGCGCGGCTCGCGCAGCGGTTCTGCGCGTACCCGCAGCAGGGGCCGGATGTCGAGCGCCTCGAATTTCGGATAGACGGCCACGCGGTCGCCGTCGGCGAGCGGATGCTCGAAACCCACCGATTCGCCGTTCACGAGGATCAGTTCGACTTCCGTATGCGGCACGCCGAGCGCCTCGATCATGTGCTTGGCCGTGGCGTCGCGCGCGCACGCGCAGCGGAAGTCGCGCCGGCGCAGCGGTTTCGCGAGGAAGTCGTTCAGCTCCTCGTAAAAGCGGAAGGTGGCGGTGACGGCGGTGGTCATGCCGGCCAGTATGGCACTGCTCCCGGCGCGCTGCAGATGCCGTCGCGCTGTGCTCTACTGCCGGTTCCCACTACAAGGAGCATGAGATGGACATCGGCTTTATCGGCCTCGGCGAAATGGGCGGCGCGATGGTCGCCAACCTGCTGAAGGCGGGACATACGGTGCGGATCTGGAACCGCACGCCGGCGAAGGCCCATGCGCTGGCCGCCGCGGGCGCGCGCGTCGTCACCACGCCGGCCGAGGCTTTCGCGGGCGACGCCGTGCTCTCCATGCTCGCCGACGACGCGGCCACGCGCGACTTGATCAATGCCGCGCTGCTCGCCGACGCCGCGCGCGGCCTCGTGCACGTGAACATGGCGACGATTTCGGTCGCGCTCGCCGAAACGCTCGCGCGCGAGCACGCCGA
>NZ_JAAGPN010000587.1:0-1188 GCF_017104805.1 Paraburkholderia sp. Ac-20347
TAGCGCCTCCACCTCTGAACCTGCGCGCGCCATGTCCACGTATCTCGGCATCGACCTCGGCACCTCCGAAGTGAAAGTCCTGCTGCTCGCGCCCGATGGCCGCGCGATCGGCACCGCGGGCTCGCCGTTCACGGTTTCGCGTCCGCAGCCGCGCTGGGCCGAACAGCATCCCGACGACTGGTGGGACGGCACGCGCCGCGCGCTCGCCGCGCTGCGCGCGCAGCATCCGCACGACTTCGCGCAGGTGCGCGGCATCGGCCTCTCGGGGCAGATGCACGGCGCGGTGCTGCTCGACCGCCACGACGCCGTGCTGCGTCCCGCGATCCTCTGGAACGACATGCGCGCCGTCGACGAGTGCGCCGAACTCACCGCGCGCGCGCCGCAACTGCATCGCGTGGCGGGCAATCTGGCGATGCCGGGCTTCACCGCGCCCAAGCTGCTGTGGGTCGCTCGCCACGAGCCCGAGCTGTTTCGCCAGACCGCCTGCGTGCTGCTGCCGAAGGACTGGCTGCGCCTGAAACTCACGGGCGGCAAGGTCTCCGATCCGTCCGACGCGGCCGGCACGCTCTGGCTCGACGTCGCGAAGCGCGACTGGTCCGACGCCCTGCTCGACGCCTGCAACATGACGCGCGCGCAGATGCCCGCGCTCGCCGAAGGCAGCGCGCCGTCCGGCACGCTGCTGCCCGAAGTCGCGCGCGAGTTCGGCCTGCGCGAGGACGTGGTGGTGGCGGCCGGCGGCGGCGACAACGCCACGAGCGCGATCGGCATCGGCGCGGTGCAGCCCGGCGACGGCTTCGTCTCGCTCGGCACCTCGGGCGTGCTGTGCGTGATCGGCGACCGCTTCGCGCCCAATCCGGCCTCGGCCGTGCACGCGTTCTGCCACGCGATTCCGGACCGCTGGCATCAGATGAGCGTGGTGCTCTCGGCGGCGAGCTGCCTGCGCTGGGTCTGCAAGCTGACCGGCACGCACGAGCCCGAACTGCTCGCCGAAGTCGAAAAGCTCGACGCGCGCACGCTCGCCCAGGCGCCGCTGTTTCTGCCCTACCTCTCGGGCGAGCGCACGCCGCACAACGATCCGTACGCGCAGGGCGTGTTCTTCGGCATGACGCACGCGACCGACCGTGCGCTGCTCGGCTACGCCGTGCTCGAAGGCGTGACGCTCGCGCTCACCGACGGCCTCGACGCGCT
>NZ_JAAGPN010000588.1:0-1138 GCF_017104805.1 Paraburkholderia sp. Ac-20347
CCTGGCCGCGCGCGAGCGTGCTGTCGCTCACCGTGGCTTTCGCGGGCGGCGGGTAGGGCGGCCGCTGCTGCGAGAAGTACGTGGCGATCTCGTGCAGGTAATCGTCGGAGAGATAGGTGACCAGGTAATTCATCGGAGGGTACTTGCGGCGACCCTCGCGAAAATTCATCAGCTGGTTGTAGAGGTACTCGGCCGGTTTGCCGGCGAGACGCGGGAAGTAGTCGTTGTCGGTGCCCTGACCGTGCGAGCCGTGGCACGCCGTGCAGCCCTGCACGCGCGATTCGATCGTGTCGGGGGCTTTGGGTTGCGGGGTCTGGGCGGAAGCGGCGCTGAAAATTCCGGACGTGCCGAACAGCAATGCGGCCAGGAGCGGCGCGGCGAGCGGAATGAGCGGTCGGACGAGACGTCTTGGGGACACGCGTGACTCCATTCTTTATCGTGGACCTGCCAGGCTTCGAGCGACCCGGCTTCCAGGTTGCGCGCGATAAAAGCAGACGACCCGTGCGCGCTGCGGCGACGCAGCCGATTCTAGCATCGCCTCGACAGTGACTTTTTGCCACATGCGCTCCGGGCCGCCTACGCGGGCTTGCCCGGAGACGCACAGTGACCCGGTCCGCATCCGGTCTCCAGGATTGCGGCCGAAAGTCGCGGCGTCGCCGGTTATGATTCTGCACCCGTTAGCCGATTCGTGACTCGGGATTGACCCTGCTTGACCTCGCTTCCATGCCATCCGCATGGCGATTTGACGAAGCGCAGGAAGTGGCTGCGCGCCGCGTGCACGATCCGGTATTGAACCGAACGGCGCCGCGGCTATCGAAGCAGGCTCTTTCCAGAAAGTCGCGCCGTATCGCGTGCGCGCTTTTCCGGGGCGCGAAAACCTCGCCGCCGCCGGTTTCAATCCTGGTTCGAACGCTCACTGCCGCTTCGCTGTTACGTCGCAGTTTCGTTGCCGTTTTGTTGTTGTTTCCTTGCCACTCGTCTCGATGACTCCAATTGCACTTACCCCGCCGATGCAACCGCCGTCCCCGTCCCCGCGTGCCGGAATCTCCGAATGCCTGGAGGGCGCGCGCCGATGAAAGCTGACTGGCTCTGGATCGGGCAGGTCGCGATGGCCGCCCTCGTGAATCTCGCCTACGCC
>NZ_JAAGPN010000589.1:0-1248 GCF_017104805.1 Paraburkholderia sp. Ac-20347
TGGCCTTCCCCCGCTTTTCCGGACAGGTAAACTAGCCCGTCATGCGTTGCTCGAACTGAACCGGGCTAAGGAAGTTCAGTGTTGAATGTCGGCGATGCGGATTGTAGAAGCGCTCGATGTAATCGAACACGTCGGCCCGCGCCGCGTCCCTCGTGCGATAGACGCTTCGGTTCACACGCTCTGTCTTCAGGGTGCTGAAGAAGCTTTCCATCGCGGCATTGTCCCAACAATCACCGCGACGACTCATGCTGCAGGTAATGCCTTGCTGCCTGAGTAGCGACTGGAAGTCCTCGCTGGTGTACTGGCTGCCCTGGTCGCTGTGATGTATCAATTCGGCTGGTCGCCCTCGACGCCAGAGCGCCATCAGCAACGCATCGGCCACCATCTTTGCGTGCATCGTATTGCTCATTGACCAGCCGACGATGCGGCGCGAGTACAGGTCCATCACGGCGGCAACGAACAACCAGCCTTCCGCAGTCCAGATATAGGTAAAGTCGGCGACCCATTTCCGGTTCGGCGCGTCAGCTTCAAACTGGCGTTGCAGGTAATTCGGCGCGATGCCGTGAGCCGCCGCAGCCCCTGAATTGCCAGGCATGCGACGTCGCCGCTGTCGAGCCTGCAATCCAGCCTGCTGCATCAGTCGGGCAACACGATTCACTCCACAGCGTTCGCCCGCTGCACGCAGATCGTGCCAGATGCGTGGGCTACCGTAGGTCTTGTCGCTTAACTCGAAACTTTCCCGGACCAGCCGCGCGAGTCGAACATTCTCCTGCGAACGCTTGCCCGGTGCTCGACCGAGCCATTCGTAGAAACCGCTATGCGAGACCCCGAGCAACCGGCACATGGCCCGAGTCGGCCAGACGCCGCGCTGCCGTACTATCCAGGCGTACTTCACTGCGGGTCCTTCGCGAAGTAGCCGAGCGCTTTTTTTAGAATGTCGCGTTCCATCGTGACCCGCCTCAACTCGCGCTGCAGGCGCTGCACTTCGGAAAGTGCTTCGGCTCGCAGTGGCTTGCTGGCGTCCATCTCCAGCGCCCCATCTCGCGCCAACCTGACCCAACGGCGCAGCAGATTCTCGCCAATGCCAAGGTCGCGCGCTATCTGGGTTACGACAGCACCCGGCTCGTTGCATAGCCGGACCGCCTCGCGTTTGAATTCGTCGGTGAAGTGCCTTCTTGTTCTGCTCATTCCATCCTCTCAGGATTACGTCAGCTTAGCTGATGTGTCCGGGAGAACAGGGGAAGGCCA
>NZ_JAAGPN010000590.1:0-233 GCF_017104805.1 Paraburkholderia sp. Ac-20347
ACAACATCATGTCTCTGTGATGTGATACATGCGACACTCCGCAGTTGTAATCTAAGAGTGCGCAATGATAGACGCATTGTGTCGACGTTCGTTGTCGTGTTTTGCTGATATGAGTAATACTAACATAGCTAGGTCTTAGTAGATATATTCTCTATGACATTAATCTTTATGTTCTATTTTCATTCTCTTTTTAATCTCTTTCTACATCTCTTTTTTTTTTTTTTTTTTTTTTT
>NZ_JAAGPN010000591.1:0-935 GCF_017104805.1 Paraburkholderia sp. Ac-20347
TGCCCGTGCTCGCCTACTTCGTCGCCAAGGGCAAGAAGGGCAACGCGTTCGGCATCGTCGAAGCGCATCTCGGCCCGGAACAGGAACGCCTGCCGCTCGTCTATCCGGTCACGACCGAAGCGCTCGAACCGCCGCTCTCGTACGAGACCATCATCGCCGAGTTTTACGACGACGCGGCGCGCACCGTCGCCGCGCATCTCGACGCGGGCCGCGACGTGGCCGTGATCTGCGAAGGCGATCCGTTCTTCTACGGCTCGTACATGTATCTGCACGACCGCCTCGCCGCGCGCTACGAAGTCGACGTCGTGCCCGGCGTGTGCTCGATGCTCGGCGGCGCGGCGGTGCTCGGCTCACCGCTCGTGTACCGCAACCAGAGTCTCGCGGTGCTCTCGGGCGTGCTGCCCGAGGATCAACTGCGCCGCCGTCTCGCCGACGCGGACGCCGCCGTCATCATGAAGCTCGGCCGTAACTTCGAGAAAGTGCGCCGCGTACTCGCCGATCTCGGTCTCGCGAAGCGCGCGCTCTACGTCGAGCGCGCGACCATGGCGAACCAGCGCATCGTGCCGCTCGACGACGTCGATCCGATGGCCTCGCCGTATTTCTCGCTGCTCGTGGTGCCGGGGGAAAAATGGCAAGCATGAACGCCGAACTGCGCGCGCCCGCCGTGATCGTGCTCGGCCCGGGCGCGCTCGCCACCGCGCAGCGCGTGAAGGCATGCTACGCAGGCGCGCAGATTCATGCGCTGCAAGACCGCGCGCAAGGCGACGTCGCGTTCAGCGAACTCGGCGAGCACCTGCGCGAGCTGTACCGGCGCGGCACGCCGCTCGTCGCGCTGTGCGCGGCGGGTATCGTGATCCGCTGCCTCGCGCCGCTGCTCGCGAACAAGGGCGCGGAGCCGCCCGTGCTCGCGCTCGCCGAGGACGGCAGCGCGGTCG
>NZ_JAAGPN010000592.1:0-237 GCF_017104805.1 Paraburkholderia sp. Ac-20347
AGATGGCTGACAACACGGAACGGAGATGCGAGTTGGTGCACGATATGAATAGGCACAAGTAGGCAGTGATCCTGCAGGGCGCGTGCCCGAACCAAAGGTCGCTTGTGCTGCAACTGGCGAACGAGGTCAGTGACAGTATACAGGTCAGTATGGAGAAAGTGGGTAAATAGTGGTGTACGTGCGTGGTTACCAACAAAGTGGAGTTGACGAATCGGCTGTTCGGTGTGTTTGTTTTTT
>NZ_JAAGPN010000593.1:0-921 GCF_017104805.1 Paraburkholderia sp. Ac-20347
CCCCAGACGCTCTCGGGCAGCCGCGCGGCGAGCATGTCGGGCAGCGCGCGCAGATGCCACGCGGCGGGCGTCCACGCGAGCACGGCGTCCTGCATCGAGGCGTCGAAGCGCTGCCAGATCGCGCGCGGCCAGTCGCCCATGCCGAACAGGCGCGGCGCGGGATACATCGTCGCGAACGGCCAGAGCGCGGCGAGCACCATCAGCGCGCCCGCGTCGCGTTCGAACCAGCGAAACCGCAGCCGCCGTAGAAAGCCGCGTTCGAGCAGCGCGCCCGTGAGCGGCGCGGCGAGCGCCGCGCCCAGCAGCGCGCCGAGCGCGTTGGTGCCGAGATCGAGATTGGACGCGACGCGCGTCGGCAAATAGGTCTGCACCGCTTCCATGCCGCTGGAAAGCAGCGTGCCGCCCAGCGTGGCGAGCGCGACGGCGGCGAGACCGCGGCAGCGCGGCCAGATCGCCAGCACCGCGAGCGCGCCGAACGGCATGTAGCCGAGCACGTTGGTGACGACGTCGAAGACGGTCCAGTAACGCGGGAAGGGATCGTTCAGATAGTCGAACGGACCGAGGCCGAGCGAGCGCCAGCCCGAGAACGGATACCACGAGCCGTAGACGATCAGCGCCGTGTAGAGCGCCAGCGCCTGGCGCGAGAGCGTGGAGGCCTGGCGCGGCGGGATGTCGGGGACGGCTGACGCGTCTTCGGCGCGCGCGACGGCGTCCTCGCTGCGCGCGCGCGCAGCGTCGCCGGTTTCACCGTTGCTGCTGTCGTAGCCCTTGCCGCCCTTACCCGCTTTGCCGCTCATCCAACCGGTTCCACTGGGGCCGCGTGCAGCACGCCGCGCGCGCCGCCCGCCGCGTTCCTCAAGGCGTGCCGGCGAATGCCTGCACGCTCAGCCATGCGCCGATCTGGCTCGCGAAATCGTCGCT
>NZ_JAAGPN010000594.1:0-1182 GCF_017104805.1 Paraburkholderia sp. Ac-20347
GTGGTGGGCGAGGCCGACGACACGGCCGTGCGCCGTCTGCTGCAAAGCCGTCTGCCGGGCTACATGGTGCCGTCCGCGCTGGTCTGGCTCGACCGCCTGCCGACGATGCAAAACGGCAAGCTCGACCGCGCCGCGCTGCCCGAGCCGGGGCAGGACGCTGCGCGCCGCCGCACCGCGCCGCGCAGCGAAACCGAACGCACGCTGCTGGCGATCTGGCAGACCGTGCTCGGCCGCGACGATCTGGGCGTGACCGACAACTTCTTCGAAATCGGCGGCCATTCGCTGCTGATGATGCAGGTCGCCGCGCGCGTGCGCGAGGCGCTCGCGCGCGCGGTCTCGCTGCGCACGCTGTTCCTGAACCCCGTGCTCGCCGATCTCGCCGCGGAACTCGACGCGGAACGCGACACATCAGCGAGTGTCGACACGATCGCGCCGCGCGCACCCGGCGCGCCGATCCCGCTGACCGACGGCCAGCAGCGTCTCTGGTTCCTCTGGAAGCTCGATCCCGCGAGCGCCGCCTACACGATCTCGGGCGCGGTGGCGCTGACGGGCGCGCTCGACCGCGCGGCCGTGCGCCGTTCGCTCGATGCGCTGGTCGCGCGTCACGAGACGCTGCGCACGCGCTTCGTGGAGCATGCGGGCGAGGCGTGGCAACACGTCGATGCGGCGGGCAGTTACGACTGGCGCGAAGAACAGCTTGCTCACGCCGACGAACTCGACGCGCGTCTGAAAGCGCTCACGCGGCTGCCGTTCGATCTCGAACGCGGCCCGATGCTGCGCGTGACGCTGCTGACGTATCCGCACGCAGAGACGCAACTCGCCGACGAAACCGTGCTGCATTTCGCAATGCCGCACATCGTTTCCGATGCGTGGTCGCAAGCCACGCTGCTGCGCGAATTCGCGCAAGGCTATGCGGCGGCGTTGCGCGGCGCGGCGCCCGCGTTCGCACCGCTGCCGGTTCAATTCGGCGACTACGCGATCTGGCAGCGCGCGCGCCGCGCCTCGCAGGACACGGCGCAGATCGATTACTGGCTGCGCGAACTGGGCGGCGAGAATGACGCCCTCGACACGCAACCGCTGCTCGCACTACCCGTCGATCGCGTGCGCAACGGCCCGCGCGGCACGGCGGGCGCCACGCTGCGCCGCACGCTCGATCCCGCGCTGGTGCAGGCGCTCGACACC
>NZ_JAAGPN010000595.1:0-1178 GCF_017104805.1 Paraburkholderia sp. Ac-20347
CAGCGCCGTGAAGCGGCGCGTGCCGAGCAGCACGCCGGGGCGCGCCGCCTTGCCCGCGCGCATCGACAGCAGGCCCACGTGGGCCGCGATCGCCTGCGCCATCAGTTCGATGCCGATCCACGCGGGCATCGCGCCCTGCGCGTCGGCGTACCATGCGTCGGCGCGCACGCTGGCTTCGGCGCTCAGCGATTCGTCGCTGCACGCGCACACGGCGTCGAGCAGCAGCATCGTGCCGCGATGCGGAATGATCGCGTCGATCGGCGGAAAGATCTCGCCGCCGGGCGCGGGATTCAGGGAGTCGGTCATCGTGCAAGCACCAGGGAAACGTTGCTGCCGCCGAACGCAAACGAATTGCTCATCACGTATTGGCTTTGCGCGCCCGCGCCGCGCGGCAGATAGCGCGCGGACTCGACGAAATCGAGCGGCGGCAGCGTCGCGTCGGCCTGCCCGTCCCACAGATGACGCGGCAGCGCGACGTCGTCGCGAGCGAGCGTCAGCCACGCGAGACCGGCTTCGGTCGCGCCCGCCGCGCCGAGCGTGTGCCCCGTGAGCGGTTTGGTGCCGCTCACGGCGACGCCGTCGGGAAACACGCGCGCCATCAGGTGCGCTTCCATCTGATCGTTCTTGAGCGTCGCGGTGGCGTGCAGGTTGACGTAGCCAATCGCGCGCGCGTCGATGCCCGCGTCCGCCAGCGCCGCGCGCAACGCGATCTCGCCGCCCGCGCCTTGCGGATCGGGCGCGGAGATGTGATGCGCGTCGCTCGACTCGCCCGCGCCGGCGAAGCGCACCGGGCCTTCTTCGCGGCTCATCAGAAACACCGCCGCGCCTTCGCCGATGTTGATGCCGCGCCGGTTCGCGCTCATCGGATTGGTGCGTACGGCGCTCGTCGATTCGAGCGAGGCGAAGCCTTGCAGCGTGAGCTCGCACAGCGTGTCGACGCCGCCGACCACCACTGCGTCGCACAGCTGCGCGCGCAGCAGGCGGCGCGCGGCCGCGAAGGCTTTCGCGCTCGACGTGCAGGCCGTGGAGATCGTGAACGCCGGGCCGCCGAGGCCGAGCGCGGCGGCGGCAAACGGCGCGGCCGTGCCGATTTCCATCTGGCGGTAGTCGAATGGTTTCGTGTTCTTTGCCTCGGCGTCGGCGAAAGTCGCCTCCACCGCGCCGATGCCCGACGTGCT
>NZ_JAAGPN010000596.1:0-1157 GCF_017104805.1 Paraburkholderia sp. Ac-20347
ATGGCCGTGGGCGTCTCGGCGGTCGCGATGCTCGGCGGCGAGCCAGGCGAAGGCGCGCTCGCACGCGGCGGCATCCTCGCGCTGCTGCTCGGCGGCCTCGTCAGCAATGCACTGTTTTCCGCCCTGGTCTCGCTGCTCAACTACGTCGCGGACCCGCCCAACCAGTGGCCCGCGATCGTCTACTGGCTGCTCGGCTCGCTCGCGCAAACCGGCTGGGCCGATCTCGCGTGCGCCTCCGCGCCGCTCGCCCTCGGCACGTCGCTCTTGTGTCTCCCCGCCCCGCTGTCCCTCGCCGCCCCGCTGATCGACGGCCTCACGCTCAGCGACGACGAAGCCCGCAGCCTCGGCGTGCCTGTGCATACGATCCGCTTCGCCGTCATGGCGCTGGCCACTTTGATCGCCGCGCTGACCGTCGCGCTCGCGGGCATGATCGGCTGGATCGGGCTGCTCGTGCCGAATCTCGTGCGGCCGCTCGTCGGCGCCTCGAATCGCGTGGTGCTGCCGATGAGCGCGCTGGTCGGCGCAATCGCGCTGATGCTCGCCGACACCTGCGCGCGCAGCGTCGCGAGCGCCGAAATTCCGCTCGGCGTGATCACCGAAATGGGCGGCGCGCTCGCCTTCGTGTTCGTGCTGCGCGCGCTGCGCCGCCGTGCGCGCTGACCGCCAGGCGCCGCGATGAACCCACACGCCAACACGCGCACGACGCCGACCCACACGACGGACGCCGCGCTCGCCTGCCGCGACGTGACCGTGCGGCGCGCGCACGCCACCGTCCTCGACAGCGTGAGCTTCGCTGTGCGCGCGGGCGAACTTGTCTCGCTGCTCGGCGTCAACGGCGCGGGCAAGAGCACGCTGCTGCGCGTGCTGCTCGGCCTGATCGCGCCCGATACCGGCGAGGTGCTGCTGCACGGCGAAACGCTGCATCGCCAGCGCCGTCGCGCAATCGCGCGGCAAGTCGCGTGGGTGCCGCAACATCACGCGCCGCAATTTCCCTACACCGTCGAGCAGATCGTGGCGCTCGGCCGTCTGCCGCATCTCGGCACGGGCTTCGCGCTGTGGCGCGCGCCGCGCACGCACGATCGCGACGCCGTGCACGCGGCGCTCGACGCCATGCAGATCGCCCATCTCGCGCAGCGCGATTACGGCGCGCGCTCGGG
>NZ_JAAGPN010000597.1:0-1136 GCF_017104805.1 Paraburkholderia sp. Ac-20347
GTTCGGCGCGGCGCTGCGCGAGTTGATCGCAACGTGCGCGCAGGCGCAGGCCGCGCGCGGCGCGGGCGCGACGCCCGCCGACTTCCCGCTCGCGGCGCTCGATCAGCCCGAACTCGATGCGTTGCCGCTCGCGCTCGCCGACGTCGCCGACCTGTATCCGCTTTCGCCGATGCAGTCGGGCATGCTGTTTCACGCGCTCTATGCGCGCGGCGGCAGCGTGTATCTGAACCAGTTGCGCGTCGATCTCGACGGTCTCGACGCCGCGCGTTTTCGCGCCGCCTGGCAGGCGCTCACGCAGCGTCACGACATCCTGCGCACGGGTTTCGTCGCGCAAGGCGAGGGCTGGCTGCAGTGGGTCGCGCGCGCGGTGGAACTGCCGCTCGACGAGCACGACTGGCGCGTGCGCGACGGCGAAGCGAAGACAGATATCAGCGACGATTCAAGCACCGATCTCCGCACCGAACTCGACGCCTTGGCCGCGCAGCAACTCGAACGCGGCTTCGACCTCGCGCGCGCGCCGCTGCATCGGCTGGCGCTGATCCGCACCGGCGCGCGGCGCTATCACTTCGTCTGGACCCACCATCATCTGCTGATGGACGGCTGGAGCGTGTCGCAACTGCTCGGCGAAGTGCTGCGCCATTACAGCGGCGAGGCGCTGCCCGCGCAGGGCGGTCGTTATCGCGATTACATCGGCTGGCTGCGCGGCCACGATGCGCAGGCGAGCGCCGCGCACTGGCAGACGCAGCTCGCGCGCCTCGACGGCCCGACGCGGCTCGCCGAGGCGTTTCCGAAACGCGCCGGCGATGCATCGGGTCAGGCATCCGGCCAGGCGCTCTACACGGTGGAACTGGACGCCGCCGACACCGCGCGCCTCGTCGCGTTCGCGCGCGAGGAACACGTGACCGTCAACACGCTGCTGCAGGCCGCCTGGGCGCTGCTGTTGCAGCGCTACACGAATCAGGACGCGGTGGTGTTCGGCGCGACGCTCGCGGGCCGTCCCGCCGATCTGCCCGGCGCGGCGCATCTGCTCGGTCTCTTCATCAACACGCTGCCGGTGGTGGCGCAGCCGCGCGCGGCGCGCCAACTCGGCGACTGGCTGCGCGCGTTGCAGGCGCAGGGCATGGCCGCGCAGGAGC
>NZ_JAAGPN010000057.1:0-39428 GCF_017104805.1 Paraburkholderia sp. Ac-20347
CCGCCACCGGCCCCACCGCCGACGTGATCGCGCCCACACCCGCCCAGGTGCCGATGGCGCGTCCGCGCTCGGCATCGTCGAACACCGCGCCGATGATCGCGAGGCTGCTGGGCACGAGCAAGGCCGCGCCGATGCCCTGCACCGCGCGCGCGGCGATCAGCGCCGCCGCGTTCGGCGCGAATCCGCACGCGGCCGACGCGAGCGTGAACAGCGCGATGCCCGCGATGAAAATCGTGCGGCGGCCGAGCTTGTCGCCCATCGAGCCGCCGACCAGCACGAGCGAGCCGAGAAACAGCAGATACGCGTTCACGACCCACTGCATGGCCGCGACGCTCGCGCCGAGTTCGGCCTGAATCGACGGCAGCGCCACGTTGACGACCGAGCCGTCGATAAAGGCCATGCTCGATCCGAGAATGGTCGCCGCGAGCGCGAGACGCTTGCGCCGGCACGGCCGGTCGACGACCGTGGGCTGCGCGCGGATGACGAGTTCGTCGCACGGGCTCGCCTGCGCGGCGACCGTGTGTGAGGACTTCACGGCGGACTTCAGCGCGGACGTCGCTGCGGACGTCGATCCGCGCTCGACGAGATCGGGGTTGGCCACATTCGCTCCGTATCGGCGTGGCGCTGGCTGGCGTCGCGATCGTGACGATCGTCACGAAGTTGCGCCGAATCACCCGCCCGTCCGCGACAATCGACGGATCGCCAGAAATTGATGACAATGCCACGCTCAAGCGTAGGTGAATCAAGCGCCGCATTCAAATCCGGCGCGCAATCAGGAAGACAACATGAAACGACTGCTCCTCGCTGCGCTCGCGGCCGCCTCATTCGCGACGGGCGCGCACGCGCAAAGCAACACGCCCGGCCCCGTGGTCACGCCGGCCGGCACCGTGCAATTCGTGCGCGACGACCGCGATTTCGTCGTCATGATCAACAACGAAATTTTCGATCGGTTCGACGCCAAAACGCTCACTCATTTCGACGAAATCGCGCGCGACAATCAAACCGTCACGCGCATGCTCGTGCAAACCGCGTTCGGTCCGCTGCTCTACGATTTCAGCCGCCGTCCGCCCGTCGTGCAGCGCGCGAGCGCACGTCTGACCGTCAAGCGCGTCTTCTGGCAACCCGGCGAAGTCGTGATGCAAGGCCCCGACGGCTGGTATCGCATTCAGGACGGCAAGCTCACGAAACTGCAATCGGCGAAATCGATTTACCACTGATCGATCGCGGATCATTCAACGGTCATCTACGCGCGATGGAAACTCAACGGCGCTTGATTCAGCGTCGCTTTCTCTCGGCGAAATGCGGCTCGTTCGACACGCACGCCGTGAGAAACGCCATCACCGTTTTGACCGCTTCCGTGCGGCGTAAATCCGGATACGTCACGAGCCAGAGCGGCGTTTCTGGCGGCGCCGATTTCGCGTCGAGTCTGACGAGTTCGGGATCGCCGTCGCCAATCAAGGTTGGCAGCAAGGCCACGCCCATGCCGTTGCGCGCCGACGCCTGCTGCCCCATCACATCGCTCGTTTCGAAAATAACCGGCCGTCCGTCGAGATAATCGCGCAACCAGCGCTGATGGCTCACGTGATCGAGCGCGGCCTCGTACGCGATAAATTCCCATTGCTTCGCGGGACGCGCGGCGTAATCGCGGCTCGCGTAAAGCCCGAAGCGAATCGCACCGACGCGCCGCGTAACGAGACTCGCCTCTTTCGGCTCGACCATGCGAATGGCGATATCGGCGACGCCGCGATCCAGCGGCGCGATGCCCGCTGCGCCTTCCATCACGATCTTCACGTTCGGGTTCGCTTCGCGAAACGCACGCATGTTGGGCGCGATGCAATGACTGCCGATCGTCGGCGGCACGCTGATACGCACCGTGCCGGATGATGCAGCCGACGCCCGCAACGCATACGCCTCGACGGCCTGCGCGCTGTCGTGCATCGACGCGGCCAGCGCGGCGATCGCCTCGCCTTCGTCGGTCAAACGCACACTGCGTGGCAACCGATAAACGAGTTTCAGGCCCAGCGCCGTTTCGAGCGCCGCCACGCGCCGCCCGATGGTGGCGTGCTCGACCGCGAGTGCATTCGCCGCGCCGGAGAGCGTCCCCACGCGCGCGAGCACCAGAAAATAGCGCAAATCCTGCCAGTCGAACATAGCGACTTCCGCACAGAGTGTGTGAACAAACAGGGAATTCCCTTTGAATGCGCACCAGTCTAATCTGGTTTATCGAAGGCCGTGAAAAGCGCCGTCCATGAACTCTGGAGATTCGCCATGGTGTACGAACTCACCACGTTGTCATCGCATATTCTGAAGCTTCCGCAAGTGATCGATCACGCGCAGACGTGGCTCGATCAGGCGGACACGGCGGGCCGCTTGCTCGGCATCTGGACATCGGAAAACGGCAGGCTCGGCAGCGTGCGCTTGCTGCGAAGTTTCGCGAATGCCGATGAACTCGCGCAAGAGCGCATTCGCGAACTGCATCACGCCGATCCCTTTGGCGCGGCCAGCAGCGCATGCACGTACGCATCCGAAAGCTATGCCGCGTTTCCTTTTTTGCCGGACGTAAAACCCGGTACTTTCGGGCGCTATTACGAGTTTCGCACTTACTGGCTGAATCCCGGCGGACTCCAGCCGACCATCGACGCATGGCAAGCCGCCATGCCCGAGCGCTCGAAACGCTCGCCGCTGACCGTGAATATGTTTGCGCTCGACGGCGCGCCGCGCATCACGCATATCTGGCCGTGGCAGAGTCTCGACGAGCGCATTGCGATTCGCGCGCAAACCTATGCCGATGGAATCTGGCCGCCTGTTGGCGGGCCGCAGCAGTTTTACGAAGCCACATCCACGATCTGGATTCCTGCTGCGGATTCGCCGCTGCGCTGAGCGCGTCAAACATTTCGGCTCATGGGGCGCGCGCCGCCAGGCGGCAGACCGAACAGCCTTCGGATCGCGTTCAGAAACGCACCATAGGGCCGCCCGAGTGCGAGCATCATGATGGCCGCGCCCAGTAAGCCGAGCCAGAATCCGCGACCCGTTGCGCCGCTGATGGCGATGATCGCCGCGTAAATCGGCACCTGAAAACTCACGAGCGCGATGCTGTCCCAGAGCACGCGCGAGAAGTGACCAGGCCGAGCGAAACGCATCACATAGTCGCGCCAGATGCCGTAGGGACGCGCGACGGGAATCATCAACGCCGCGCCCAGCAGACGCGCGTGCACGACCTGATCCCACTGCATGCCCGCAATGAATCGTTCGTTGATGACGCCCGTGGTGGTGAAGAACACGATGAGCGCAGTCGTGTCCGCGATAAAGGCGCGTCGGCGATCCACGTTGGCGGTGCACTGAATCGACATGTCGAAAACGGTTGGTCGGGGTGCGCAAGCGTTCGCTGTTGCAGCACGAACCATACCCACGTGTTGCATAGACGAACTCTGTCGACAGCGCAGAGATCGCGCGCGAACGCATCGCTCATAAAGCCTTCGCGTGCGCAAACGGATAAGATCCGGATCTGGTCGCATTCCGCTTGCGCGTCATGCTTTCGTGAAGATTTAAAAGCGAATTGAAAGCCGACGCATCGCCTCTCAGGATCCTATGAAAACGCTCATTCCGGTCGTTTTGCTGCTCCTGTTGTCGAGCGTCGCGCACGCGGCGGGCATCAAGTTCGTGCAGATTCCCGCCGACGCCAGCGGCCCCGCGCTACGCGCGATCGTGTGGACGCCCTGCGCCGATCCCGCCGAAGACGTGCCCATCGGTCCATACGTGCTCCGAGGCAAGCGCGATTGCCCGACCGTTGGCGACAAGCTGCCGCTCGTGGTGATTTCGCACGGTCATACCGGGTCGTTCCTCGGTCATCACGATCTGGCCGAAACGCTCGCCGACGCGGGCTTCATCGTGGCCGCCATCAACCATCCTGGCGATTCGTTCGTCGATCCGAGTCGCGCGGGCGACTACTCCGTCTTCATCGAACGACCTACCGATATCAAGCGCCTGATCGATTATCTGCTAGGCACCGGGCCCGATGCCGGCAAGATCGACGCCGAACGCATCGGCTTTTTCGGGTTCTCGCGCGGCGGCTATACGGGCATCGTGCTCGCCGGCGGCGAACCGGATTTCCTGCACGCCGACCTGACCTGCCCCACGCCGAGGCCGCCCATCTGCGACCAGATCGAAAACAAGACGCTGCCCACGGCACCGATGACACACGACCCGCGTATCAAGGCCTTCGTGATCGCGGACCCGCTCAACGCGTTTCCCGCGCCGGACGATCTGAAGAACGTGCACGCGCCCATTCAGCTATGGGCCTCGCAATTCGGCGGCGACGGCGTGATGCCGCACGATGCGCCCGCCCTCGCGCGCACGCTGCCGCGCCGTCCCGAGTTTCACACCGTGCCGGATTCGGCGCATTTCGCTTTCCTCGCGCCGTGTTCCGAACGGATGAAAAATCAGGAGCCGGAAATCTGCACCGATCCCAAGGGTTTCGATCGCGCGGCATTTCATCGGCAATTCGATGCAGCGGTGCTGGCGTTTTTTAACGCCAATTTAAATTGAGCTCGCGGCGACGACGCGGATCACGCGATCGTCAGCGTATAGGCGTAGAAAATCTCGTCGCGTTTCCAGCCGAGCGATTCGTATAACGCCTGCGCTTTCAGATTGGTTTTTGCGGTGGTCAAATCCATGCGCACTTTTCCATCGCGCTTCGCGCGCGCCGCTGCCGCCTGCAACAGACGCGTCGCGACGCCCGCACGTCGCGCGTGCTCCGCCACTAACAGGTCGTACAGCACATAAATCGGCGCGGCTTCGACCGAGCAAAACGACGGGTAAAGCTGACAAAAACCGGCCAGCGCGTGATCACTGCCATCGCCGTTATCGCTGCTATCGGCGACCAATATCACCGACTCGTTCGCCTGCATTCTTTCCGCAATGAATTGCGTGGCGAGCGGCAAATTCGAAGGCTGCTCGTAGAACACGCGATAGTCGTTGAACAGACGCGCCACTGCGTCGAGATCGCGCGCCGCGTATTGCCTGATTTCCATATTCGCCTCTCCTCTTCGCTCGAATGCTCAAGCGGGTCATTCAGAAAGCCGCGACTATACGAGAGCTGTCTTGAGCGCGAAAGAGCCACGCGCCGCATTGCAGCTGGAGCCAGTTACGCCGCTGAACATTCATGCACCGAAGCGCTCCGCAATCGCATCGACGACCACACGCACGCGCGATGTGCGCGCCAGATCTTCATGCAGCACGAGCCACGCCTCGTAGTGCTTCGCGCGGCGCTTGTGCGGCCAGATCCGCACCAGTTCCGGATAACGCTGCTCGACATACACCGGCAACTCGGCCAGTGCGAGCCCCGCGCGCACGAAGGTGCAGAGCATGAGACTCGAATCCATTTCCGCCACCACGCGAGCTTGCGCGCGCGATTCGCCGACGAGCGTTTCGTCCTGCCGCGTCGTCACGCCGCTCTGATACAGCGCGATGTCGTGGCCCGCAAGCTGCTTCCCCGTGCGCGGCTCGCCATGCCGCGCGATATAGCTGCGCGACGCGTAAAGCCCCACATCCCAACTGCCGAGCCGTCGCACGATCAGCCCCGGCTGTTCCGGCCGCTGCGTGCGCACGGCGACGTCGGCTTCGCGCCGCGAAAGATCGAGCAGGCGCGGCGTGGTCGTCAGGATCGCGCGCACTTCCGGATAGCGCAGATGCAGCCGCTCGATCGCGGGAATCACGAAGTCGATGGCGAGCGTGTCGGTGGTCGTCACGCGCACTTCGCCCGCCACGCGCTCGTCCGCGCCTTCGCTTTTGCGCGCGAACGAAATGGCGAGGCGCTCCATGCCCTCGGCGGTTTGCAGCACCTGCTGGCCGCTTTGCGTCAGTTCGAGGCCGGACGTGGTGCGCAGAAACAGGCGGCTGCCGAGCGTGCTTTCGAGTCCGGCGAGACGGCGGCCCGCCGTCGTCTGATCGATATCGAGTTGCTGCGCTGCGCCGCGCAAGGTGCCCGCCCGATACACGGCGAGAAAAATTCGAACGTCGTCCCAGTTCATATGCTTTGCGTCGTTTTCAGAGCGATGCTGATGCTGCAAATTTGCAGCCTATCGCTGCATTCGCGTGCATTTTCACATGGAAGTCCGATCGCTAGCATGACGGCTCACTCACCCGTTTATCCGCATTCATGCCACGACGCTCTTTCATCCTGACCGCCGCGATGCTCAACGCCTTTGGGCTGATCGCTTCCGATATCTATCTGCCCGCCATGCCCGACATGGCGCGCGCCTTTGCCATCGCAGACTGGCGCATGCCGCAAACCGTTTCCGTGTATCTGCTCGCGCTCGCGATTGCGCAACTCGTTTATGGTCCGCTTTCGGATCGTCACGGACGCAAGCCCGTCGTGCTCGCGGGCATCGCGCTGTACATGGCGGGCTCGCTCGGCTGCGCGCAGGCGGCGAGCTTCGCGACGTTTCTCGCCTGGCGCGTGATCGAGGCCGTGGGCGCGGCATCCGGACTCGTGATCGGGCGCGCCATCATCGCGGATACCTGCAGCAAGCACGTGTCGGCGAAGGTCTACGCCGTGGTGTATCCGCTGGTGTCGTTGTCGCCGGCGCTCGCGCCCGCTATTGGCGGCCACCTGGCGGCGGCGTTCGGCTGGCATGCGGACTTTCTGTTCGTCGCGGCCTTCGCGGCCGTGGCGTTCGCGCTCGTCTGCGCGGTGCTGCCGGAAACGCATCCGCGCGCGTCGCGCAGCCGCGTGACGTCGCTCGCGGGGTTCGGCGCGGTGCTGCGCGACGGCGCGTTCCGACGCTACACCGTCGTCGTGTGCTGCATCTATGGCGCGTGGTTCGTCTATCTGACGCAATCGCCGTTTCTGTTCGCGCGGCTCGGCCTCGGCGAAGCGCATCGCGGCTGGATGTATCTGCCGCTCACGGGCGGCATCATCGTCGCGAATCTGCTGGCGCGGCGCTGGCTCGATCGCTGGCCGTACGACCGCATCGTGACGATGGGCGTGGTCAGTTTCGTGCTGGGCGGCGTGGCGTTTCTCGTCGTGGCCGTGCTCGGCGTGACGACCATTCCCGCCGTCGTGTTGCCGATGTGCCTCGTCAGTCTCGCCAATGGTTCGTCGCTGTCGCTTGCGGTGTCGGGCGCGATCGCCGCGCCGCACGGACGCGCGGCCAGCGCGTCGGGACTCGTGGGGTTCTGCCAGATCGGCAGCGCCGCCTTGCTGGCGAGCGGCGTCAGCGCTGTGTTCGGCACGAGCCTGACGGTGGTGGCGATTTCAGTCTCGGCACTCGGGCTGCTCGCGCTCGGTGCGTGCCTGAGCGGCACGCGAGCGGCGGCCTTCGCCACTCGCGCCTGATTCGTCGCGTTTGCCGGGTCGCTTACAACCCTTCGACGATCGCAATCTGCGCGACGCAATGCCCGTCGCGCTTCAGTTTCGCCGACTGATATTCCGGCGAGTTATAGCAGTCCAGCGCCGTGTCCATGTCCTTGAACTCGATCACCACATGGCGCTGGAACGTCTCGCCTTCGAGCGTGCGCGACTCGCCGCCGCGCGCCAGAAACACCGCGCCGTACTTCTTGAACGCCACCGGCGCGATGTCCGTGTAGTCCTTGTATTTCACCGGGTCCAGCACGGTGACATGCGCAATCCAGTAAGCCGCCATCTCTTCCTCCTGTTTCCAGATCAGTCTCGGGCGCTCGCGCGCCGGTTCGTCGAACCCTAACCCAACGGGCCGTTTTTTCCCACGATTCCGGGCCTGCGCCGGATCGATAGGGTTAACACGCATGGTACGCCGTACTATGGCATACCACAATGCCTTCCATCATCAACGGACCCAGGAACCTTGCTATGAGCCTGATTCGCAAATCCATTCTTCACGTCGAAACCGTCTATGTGGATGGCGACAAAGCCGCTGCGAAGCCGCTCAAAATGATCGGCGCGGCCGTGGTCATCAAGAACCCGTGGGCGGGCCGCGGCTATGTGGAAGACCTCTCGGCGGACATCCGCGCGATCGCGCCGCAACTGAGCGAGCACCTCACGAAGCTGATCATCGACGAAGCAGGTTCGGGCGATGCGGTGGAAGCGTTCGGCAAGAGCGCCATCGTCGGCACCTCGGGCGAACTGGAACACGCGTCGGCGCTGATCCACACGCTGCATTTCGGTAACACGTACCGCTCGGCGGTGGGCGCGAAGTCGTATCTGGCGTTCAACAATACGCGCGGTCCGGCGAATGCGCCGCTGCTGATCCCGATGATGGACAAGAACGACGAAGGCCGCCGTTCGCACTATCTGACGCTGCAATTTTCGATCCCCGACGCGCCCGCCGCGGACGAACTCGTGATCGCCATCGGCGGCGCGACCGGCGGCCGTCCGCATCACCGCATTGGCGACCGTTACCAGGACCTCGCAGAGCTCGGAAATGATCTCAAGAACCCTGCCGCTGTCAAATAATCGCGCCGCGCACTATCTGGAGCAGGGCGCGGGCGAGCCGCTGGTGCTGATTCACGGCGTCGGCATGCAGGCGCAGGCGTGGTATCCGCAGATCGAGGATCTGTCGCGCGATTTCCGCGTGATTTCCGTCGACATGCCGGGCCACGGCGAAAGCGATGCGCTCGATGCCAACGCAGGATTGCAGCAGTTCGTGGCCTGGGCGATCGAATTCATCGAGGCGCTGAACGCCGGTCCGGTCAATCTGGCCGGTCACTCGATGGGCTCGCTGATCGCCGCGGGCGTGGCGGTCACGCGGCCCGACCTCGTCAAACGCGTGGCAGTCCTGAACGGCGTGTATCGCCGCACGCAGGAAGCGCGCGACGCCGTGCTGCAACGCGCCGCCGAACTGCGCTCGGGCACCATCGACATCGACACGCCGCTCAAGCGCTGGTTCAATGCCGACGAGGCCCAGCGTCTCGCGGCGCAGAAGGTCGAAACGTGGCTGAAGTCCGTGAATCTCGCGGGTTACGCCACCGCTTACACGGCCTTCGCGCGCGGCGACGAAGTCTATGCCGACGGCTGGCACACGATTGCCTGCCCGGCGCTCGTGCTCACGGGTTCGGACGATCCGAACTCCACGCCGGAGATGGCCCGCCAGATGGCCGCCGCGGCGCACCACGGCCAGGCCGTCGTGATCGAAGACGAGCGCCACATGGTGAACCTGACGGCGCCCGAAGCCGTCAACCTCGCCCTGCGCGCCTGGTTGCAGACCGCGCCGGTTGCGGAACTCACGAAGTCGGAAGTGTGAAATGAGCCAAGAGACACTCAAAATCAACACCCGGGAATTGCGCGACGCCTTCGGCGCGTTCATGACGGGCGTGACGATCGTCACGACCGCGCGCGACGACGGTCAGCCGCTCGGCTTTACCGCGAACTCGTTTTCGTCGGTGTCGCTGGACCCCGCGTTGCTGCTCGTGAGCATCGCGAAGACGTCGAGCAATTATCAGACGTTTTCCACCACCGGGCACTTCGCGATCAACATCCTCGCGGAAAACCAGAAGGAACTGTCGAACACGTTCGCGCGCCCGAGCGACGATCGCTTCGCGAACGTGAACTGGCAATTGAGCGCCAACCGCAATCCGCTGATCGACGACGTGAGCGCCTGGTTCGACTGCACCACGCACGCGATCATCGACGCGGGCGATCACGCGCTGATCGTCGGCAAGGTGGAAGCGTTCCACTCGGCCGGTTACGCGGGCCTCGGCTATTACCGCGGCGGCTATTTCACGCCCGCCAAGGTCTCGGCGGAAGTGATCGCGGGCCCGAAGGTCATCGTCAACGCGATCATCGCGCGCGACGACAAGGTGCTGCTCACGCGCACCGCCGACAACAAATGGGGGCTGCCTTCGAAAGAGATCGGCAAGGAAGGCGCGGACAAAGCGCTCGCCGCCCTCTTCAGCCAGTACCAGCCGGATGCGTCGGCGAGCTTCATCTACTCGGCGTACAACAACACCGAAACCCATTACCAGTACATCTCGTTCCTCTGCAGCGCGCCCGATGAAGCGGCGGTGGCCGGCGATTTCGTCAGCCTCGACGACATCGCACCGGACCAGTTCGCGGACAGCGCGCTGGCCAGCATGCTCCAGCGCTATCGCAAGGAGAGCCAGCTCAAGAGCTATGGCATGTACTACGGCGACCACAGCAACGGCACGGTCCGGCCGCTTCTTTCCTGAAAGGTAACCCCATGCGTTTTTCGCTTTTCGTTCACATGGAGCGCGTCTCCGACCAGACGAGCCAGAAGCAGCTCTACGAAGAAATGGTCGAGCTGTGCCAGATCGCGGATCGCGGCGGCATGCACGCCGTCTGGACCGGCGAGCACCACGGCATGAACTTCACGATCGCGCCGAATCCGTTCCTCAATCTCGTCGATCTCGCGAGCAAGACGAAGAACGTGCGTCTGGGCACGGGCACCGTGATCGCGCCGTTCTGGCACCCGATCAAGCTCGCAGGCGAAGCCGCGATGACCGACATCATCACGAACGGCCGTCTGGAACTGGGCATTGCGCGCGGCGCGTATTCGTTCGAATATGAACGTCTGATGCCGGGCCTCGACGCCTGGAACGCGGGTCAGCGCATGCGCGAACTGATTCCCGCCGTGAAGAAGCTCTGGGAAGGCGATTACGCGCACGAGGGCGAGTTCTGGAAATTCCCGTCGACCACGTCGTCGCCGCTGCCGCTGCAAGAACCGCATCCGCCGATCTGGGTCGCGGCGCGTGATCCGAACAGCCACGAATTCGCCGTGTCCAACGGTTGCAACGTGCAGGTGACGCCGCTGCATTTCGGCGACGACGAAGTCGAAAAGCTCGTCGGCCATTTCAATGCCGCGTGCGAAAAATTCAGCGAGATGCCGCGTCCGCAGATCATGCTGCTGCGCCACACTTACGTGGCAAGCAGCGAAGACGACGCGCAAGTGGCCGCCGACGAAGTCAACGTGTTCTACAACTACTTCGGCGCATGGTTCAAGAACGAGCGTCCGGTCAGCAAGGGCATGATCAAGACGCTGAGCCCGGAAGAAATTGCGGCGCATCCGTTCTACACGCCGGAAGCGATGCGCAAGAACAACGTGATCGGCACGCCCGAGGAAGTCATCGCGCGCCTGAAGGCCTACGAGAAACTCGGCTTCGACGAGTACTCGTTCTGGATCGACACGGGCATGAGCTTCGAGCGCAAGAAGGCGTCGCTCGAGCGGATGATCAACGACGTGATGCCTGCGTTCAAGTGAGGTCGTGATTCCATGAGTGTTCATTTTCAGCTGTATATCGACGGCCAGTTCGAATCCGGCGCCGCGACGTTCGGCAGCGTGAATCCGGCCACGGGCGACGTGTGGGCGCAAATGCCCGAAGCGCGCCGCGACGAAGTGAACCGCGCCGTGAACGCGGCGAGCCGCGCGCTCAACGACGCTGCGTGGGCGGGACTCACGGCATCGGCGCGCGGCAAGCTGCTGTATAAACTCGCCGCGCTCGTCGAACAGGCCGCGCCGCGACTCGCTGAAATTGAAACCAACGATACCGGCAAGATCATTCGCGAGACGTCGAGCCAGATTGCGTATGTCGCGGAGTATTACCGCTATTACGCCGGTATCGCCGACAAGATCGAAGGTAGCCATATTCCCGTCGACAAGCCCGACATGCAGGTCTGGCTCGAACGTCAGCCGGTGGGCGTGGTAGCCGCGATCGTGCCGTGGAATAGCCAGTTGTTTCTCTCCGCCGTGAAGCTCGGCCCGGCGCTCGCCGCGGGCTGCACGGTGGTGCTCAAGGCATCGGAAGAAGCGCCCGGTCCCCTGCTCGAATTCGCGCGACTCGTGCACGAAGCGGGCTTTCCGCCGGGCGTGGTGAACGTCATTACCGGCTTCGGCGCGGAATGCGGCGCGGTGCTCAGCAGTCATCCGAAGGTCGATAAAGTGGCCTTCACGGGCGGGCCGGAAACCGCGAAGCACATCGTGTCGAACACCGCGAACAACCTCGCCAAGGTCTCGCTCGAACTCGGCGGCAAATCGCCGTTCATCGTGTTCGCCGACAGCGATATCCAGAGCGCGGTGAACGCGCAGGTCGCGGCGATTTTCGCAGCCAGCGGTCAAAGCTGCGTGGCCGGCTCGCGTCTGTTGATTGAAGCGTCGGTGAAGGACGAGTTTCTCGCGCGGCTGGTCGAGCGCGTCTCGCGCATTCGCGTGGGCTTGCCCAACGACATGGCGACGGAATACGGCCCGCTCTGCACCGAACGTCAATTGCGCAACATCGAAGCGGTGGTCGAACGTTCCGTGAAGCAAGGCGCGAAAGTGCTCGCAGGCGGCAAGGCGCTCGATCGCAGCGGCTTCTATTACGCGCCGACGATTCTCGATTGCAGCAGCGTGCCCGACGCGGACAGCATCACGACCGAACTGTTCGGCCCCGTGCTTTCCGTCGACACGTTCAGCACCGAGCAGGAAGCGATCGAGAAAGCCAACAGCACGGCCTATGGTCTGGCTGCGGGCATATTCACCACCAATCTCACGCGCGCGCATCGTGTGTCGAAACGCGTGCGCTCGGGCATCGTGTGGATCAACACGTATCGCGCGGTGTCGCCGCTCGTGCCGTTCGGCGGTTTCGGACTTTCGGGTCATGGACGCGAAGGCGGTTTCGCGGCGGCGCTCGAATATACGACGACGAAATCCGTGTGGCTGCGCACCTCGGACGAACCGATCAGCGATCCGTTCGTGATGCGTTAGGCGCGCTCGGCGGCTTCGTGAGGGCGCGCCCCACGAAGCCGCAACAAAGCATAGAGACGGCTCGCGCCACACACGCTGATGGCAGCATAGCCAGGCAATAAAGATGGAGACATGATGACCAACACGACGAACGACAACAGCGTTCTGACCATCGAAAGCAATTCGATCGAATATGTTTCGCCGGAACACCGGCACGGCAAACCCGTCGATCTGTTCACCTTGTGGTTCTGCACGAACGTCGCGCCGCTGGCCGTGATTTCCGGCGCCACCTCAGTCCTGATTTTTCACCTCGATGTCGTGAGCGCGATTCTCGCGATTGCGGCTGGGCAATTCTTCGGCGCGATCTTTCACGCGCTCACCTCCGCGCAAGGCCCGCTCGTGGGCGTGCCGCAAATGATTCAAAGCCGCGCGCAATTCGGCCGCTACGGCTCGCTGCTCGTGGTCGGCTTCACCACGCTGATCTATCTCGGCTTCTTCGTTTCGAACATCATTCTCGCGGGCAAGACGCTGCACGCCGCGGCGCCGCCCGTCCCCATTCCGGTCGCGACGGTGCTCGGCGCGGTGTTCGCCACGCTCGTGGGTGTGATCGGCTATAACTTCATTCACCGCTTCAACAAGATCGGCGCGTGGTTCATGGGAGGCGCGCTCGTAATCGGCATGATTCTGATGGTGCCGAGCCTCAACGCCAGCGTGCTCCAGCAAGGCCATTTCAATCTCTCGGGCTGGTTCGCGATGTTCGGTCTGTGCGCCGTCTGGCAAATCAGTTTCGCGCCCTATACGTCCGATTATTCGCGCTATCTGCCGGAATCGACGGGGTTCGCCAAGACGTTTGCATTCACGTATTTCGGCACCTCGCTGGGCACGATCTTCGCGTTCGTATTCGGCGTGATCGCAGTGAGCACCGGACACGCCACCGACGCAATGCAGGCCATCCGCACGCAAACGGGCATGTTCGGCTATGTGCTGATCTTTCTCTTCCTCGTCAACATCATCGGTCACAACGGCATGAATCTGTATGGCGGCGTGCTGTCGTGCATTACCGCCGCGCAGACGTTCCGTCCGAGCTGGACGCCCGGCCGCAATGTGCGTATTGCCGTCTCGGCGATTTTGCTGGTGGCGTGTACCGCGACCGCGCTGTGGGCGTCGAGCAACTTCATCGCCATTTTCCTGACCGCGATCTTTGCCATGCGCATCGTGCTCGCGCCGTGGATTGCGATTAACCTCGTCGATTTTTATCTGGTGAACAAGCGGCACTATCTGGTGTCGGAAATCGTCAGCAGCACGGGCGGCATGTATGGCGCGTTCAACGTGAAAGCGCTGGCGCTGTACGTTTTTGGTATCGTGATTCAGGTTCCGTTCATGGAAGAGAGCTTCTTCCACGGTCCGTGGGCTTCGCTGCTCGGCGGTGCGGATATTTCGTGGATGGTCGGCCTCGTCGCCACCGCCCTCGCCTATTATCTGCTGGCGCAGAATGGCGGTTCGCGTTCTCCGCGCCGTTCGACCGCGAGTGCAACCGCATCGGAATAAACGCCGCACTTCAATTTACCGCGCGGAAAAAGCCGGCTCGTTGATGAAACGAGCCGGCTTTTTTATTGGCATCTCAAATGACAGTCGCCGTTTACGTGCACGTATTGCTCGCGCTCGGACTATCCCAGCGTGACGTTATAGCAGCCCGCGCTTCATGGTTCATAAATCGCACTGTCCTGCTCGTGTCACGATCTTGTCGCGCAACAAGGTCCTGCTCATTTCGCGTTGCCACCCGGACGTCGATACCGCACGATCCGCCGGCTCGCAGTGTTCACATGTTCAAACACTTCGAATCACACAACCGGGAGGAGCCTTGAATTTCAAGAAGACATTTATTATTGCCTCGATGACCAGTCTCATTGCGACGGGGTCCGTCCCCGCGTTTTCGAAAAACGCATCGGAAATGAGTGGCGCCGGTGCGCTTTCGATAGCGGCCTCTCCGCTGATTTCCATCACGGGCCACCCATTTGAAGGCTCAGTAACAGGTGCAACGGGTTCGGGGCTCATTGTCTCCAGTATTGTCGAAGGCACGACCGACACGCTCACAGTCGTATTCGCAGCCGTCGCAGATGGCAGCAAAGCTACGGTGGCGGTGTCTGCCGATGCGGCCAGGAAAGCGGGCTTGTCGGTGGGAGCCACCGTGAAGGTCGTCTCGGAAGCTACCGGTTATGCGCTGATTGCTTCCGGGCAACTGCTGGCCTTCATTCCCAACGAAGCGGGCAAGGCGTTACTGCACCATTCCCGTGTGGACGCCGAATCCGGGCTGGTATCCGAATGAAACGCATTGTGAAACGCGGCGTGTTGCCCTTTGCAGCCGCCTTGCTGCTTGCCAACCCTGCCTGGGCCGGACAAGGCTGCAGTGATAAACCGCTCGAACCCGGCACCGTGCGCACCGCATTGCAAACCGCGGCGCAATTGCAACAGCAACTCGATCAGCGAGCCCCCAAGGTGGCGCTCATTGCCCGTGTAGGTCAGGATTTGTCGCAATATGGCCTGCGCTACTCCCATATGGCCTTTGTCGCACGAGGGGCTGCTGGCGAACCGTGGCGGATCAGCCATCTGCTCAACGATTGCGGGCAAGCGACATCAGCACTCTGGCGCGAGGGTTTGGGCAATTTCTTTCTCGACGACATGTTTTCGTTCGATTCGCTGCTGATCGTTCCCGACGCAAAAATTCAGGATCGTTTGGCAAAGCTTCTGCGCAATCCAGCGGCGCTGGAGCAAATGCATTCGAGCAGCTACAGCATCGTCGCGTATCCGTTTTCCACGCTGCACCAGAATTCCAACCAATGGGTACTGGAAATCCTGAGCGAAGCGTTGAGTGGCCAGCAGTTCGTAAGGCGCGCCGATGCCCAGGACTGGCTAAAGCGTGCAGCGTACCAACCCGATACCTTGAAGATCAGCACGCTCAAGCGTCTCGGCGGCCGCATGTTCAAAGCAAATGTTGCATTCGATGACCACCCGACCGATCAACGCGTGACGGGCAATATCCAGACCATAACGGTGGACTCGATGGTTCGTTTTTTAAAAGTCGCCGCGCCACAAACGCAAGTATTTGCGATATCTGCGCCGCAAATGACTGAGTTGTCGGAGCAAAACGCCACCGCGAGCGCAACGGCATCGGAATAAACGCTGCACATCGAATTACCGCGCTGAAAAAGCCGGCTCGTTGATAAAACGAGCCGGCTTTTTTTATTGCCGATCAGAACTGGTGATACATGCCGATACGCACCATCGTCTGATGATTGTTCGACGATGCCGACGCCACCGAACCGTCGAAGATATCGGCATTCGATGCAGCGCCCGCCGCCTTCTGCCAGACGCCCATCGCGTAGACCGACGTGCGCTTCGACAAGGCATACGCCGTCGTCAGCCCAACCTGATGGTAAATCGGAATCGCCTGGTTGTAGCCGATGTTGCCGTGCGTGTAGACATATTGCGCGCCCACGTACCATGCGGACGTGAGGTTGTAGCGGCCCCACGCTTCATAGTTCGTGAAGATGACCGTGCCCTGCGTGCCGTTCGCCTCGTTGAACTTGGTGTTCGTGTAGTCGAGACCGAGCGTGGCCGAGCCGAGCGCGTAATTGATAGCCGCGCCGAAGATCTGTTCGTTGGCCGGGTTGCCCACGTAGCTGAACGGACCGCTCGCGCCGATTTCCGCGCCCGTCGTGTTGCTCACGTAATTGCCGTCCGTGAGCAGCGCGGCAGGCTGCTTCGCAAACAGATACGCGCCCGCAATCGTGAAGCCGCCAAACGCATAGTTTGCGCCGATGCTCCACAAACCCGTCGTGCCGCGTTCCGCCGCATTGGTATTGGTAAAGGAATAGAGGCCGCCAAAAGTCAGACCGCCAATCTTCGGGCTCGCGTATTTAATCGCGTTATCGACGCGGAAGGAATTGTCGGTATTGTCGATATCGCCGGCGTGCACGAGCGGGCCGCCCAGTTGGCCCGGCGCGGTGAGCGGCTGGAGATAATCCACCACCGAATCGTATTGCCGCCCGAGCGTGACGGTACCGAAGCGCGTGTCCGACAGCCCCACATACGCCTGGCGTCCAAACAGGCGGCCGCCTTGGCGCATCTGGCCATTCTCCGTGCTGAAACCCGATTCGAGCCTGAACAGCGCGCTCAAACCGCCGCCGAGATCCTCGGTGCCTTTCAAACCCCAGCGGCTGCCATACGCGCCGTCGTACGTGCCATCGCGCATGCGCCACAGCGAATGGCCGCCGCTATTGCTCACATAATCGATCCCTTCGTCGATCACGCCATAGAGCGTCACCGACGATTGAGCATGCGCATTTGCCGCGACCAATGCGCTAGCGCCCACGATGCACGCGACGGATAATCTGCTACCCCGATTTTTCATACCTTATTCACTCCTCGTTGAATGCGCGCGTACCCCGCCGCGAAACGGATGCACGCGCGGTTGTTGTGATACGTAATGGATGATCTATTTGCAGTACAAATTAATCAGACGACACGCGACGCGACTCCGTAATCAGGAATCGCGCCGGTTCGAACGATCAACTGGCGCGCTTCAGCAAGACTTGCTCTTGTCCGCCCACCAGCAGTTTTTCAGCGATTTCAGCGACACGACGCACATGGGCGATGGCCGCGCCGCGCGCCGCTTCGATATCGGCCGTGCGGATCGCCGCGAGAATCTGATGCATTTCCTGCACCGCCTGATCGCCGCGATCGTCGGATGCAATCGTGAGCGCGCGCAGCCGGTTGATTCTCGCCGTGAGCGATTGGACGATTTCCCACGCCACGAGCTTGTGTCCGCCGACGAACATGCGCTCGTAGAACGCCGTCGTGAGCGCGCGCACCGCGCGATGATCCTGCGCGTGAAAGGCTTGCTGAATCTCGGCGACGCGCGCAGAGAGTTCCGCAACGGTCGCGGCGTCGGCATAGTGCGCGCAGGCCGCGGCCGCCTCGCTTTCGAGCAGGCCGCGAATCTCGTAGATTTCGGCCGCTGTCGAGAGATCGAGCACGGCAACGATCGGCCCCTGGTTAGGCAGGATATCGACAAGACCTTCCGTTTCCAGATGGCGCAGCACTTCACGCACGACGGTGCGGCTCACGCCGAGTTCCTCGCACAGCGCACGCTCGACCAGCCGGTCGCCCGGCAGGAAACGCGCGTCGAAAATGGCACTGCGCATTTTCTCGAGCGCGAGTTCCCGCAGCGTGACGGTCCGGCGCTCGACCTTCAGGGACGCTGACGTGTCTTGCATCGCGACTCCCGATTAAGCCTGCGCGAACAATCGCACGTCGCGCGTGTCCCAATCGATCCACGCATGCGTGCCGATGACGATGCCGCTGTCGCGATGATCGCACGCCGGCATACGCACCGACATGTCCTGCTCCCACGGCGTGGTCACCGCGTAGTGCATCGCATCGCCGAGATAGGTGATGTCACGCACCGTGACGGGCAGCCCCGCCGCCTGCGCGGTCTGATGTGCGGCTTCGGTGGCGCGAATGCGAATCTGCTCGGGGCGCACCATCAGCGTGCCGTCACCGCCCACGGGCAGCGCGATATCGCTGGCCGCCGCGACGGCGTGGCCACTCGGAAACACCGCGCTCGCCTGTTCCGCCGCGCGGCCCGTAATACGCACAGGCAGGAAATTCGAATTGCCGATGAAATTCGCCACGAAACGCGAAGCGGGATTCGCATACAGCTCCTCGCCGGTTCCGCATTGTTCGATGCAGCCTTTATTGAAGACGGCAATGCGATCGGAAAGCCGCAATGCCTCTTCCTGATCGTGCGTCACGTAGAGAATCGTCACGCCGGTTTCCTGATGGATGCGGCGCAATTCGAGTTGAATCTCTTCGCGCAATTTTTTATCGAGCGCGGAAAGCGGTTCGTCCATCAGCAGAACCGGCGGGTCGTAAGCGAGCGCGCGCGCAATGGCCACGCGTTGCTGCTGACCGCCCGAGAGTTGCGCGGGCATACGATCGCGAAACTCCGAAAGATGCACGAGCGCCAGCATCTGTTCGACTTTCTTTTTGATTTCCGCTTCAGGACGGCGGCGAACGCGCAGCGGAAACGCCACGTTTTGACCGACCGTCAAATGCGGAAACAGCGTATAGCGCTGAAACACCATGCCGATATTGCGTTTATTCGGCGCGACCGACAGCAACGGTTTTCCGTCGAGCAGCACGCGGCCTTCGGTCGGCTCCTGAAAGCCCGCGACAATATAAAGCGTCGTGCTCTTGCCCGAGCCCGACGGCCCGAGGAAAGTCATGAACTCGCCCTTGCGCACATCGAGCGAAACCTGATCGATGGCGACAACGTCGTCGTAGGTCTTGCGCAGGCGCTGGATTTGCAGGAATGCGGAAGTCATGGCGGGTTACCTCTGTAATCGCGAGATCGGTTTAGCGCGCGCGGCGCAATACGGCGCCGGCCAGCATCAAAAGCGTCGTGAGTCCGACGAGTAGCGAAGACGCTGCCGCCACGACGGGCGTCAGGTCCTGGCGCAGCGTCGCCCAGATACGCACGGGCAGCGTCTGCAAGGTCGGGCTCGACATGAAAATGGACACCACCACTTCGTCCCACGATGCGAGGAACGCGAAGATCGCCGCCGCGAAAAGACCGAGCCGGATGGCGGGCAAAGTCACGCGCAGTTTCACTTCGAGCGGCGACGCACCGCAAATGAGCGCGGCATCTTCGAGCGCGGTGTCGAAACTCGACAGCGAATTGCTGATCGAGATAATCGAAAACGGCAGCGCGATAATCACGTGACCAATTACGAATCCGGTCATCGTGCCGTTCAGGCCAATACGCAGAAAAAACGCGTAGAGCGCGACGGCCAGCACCACCACGGGCAGCACCATCGGCGTGAGAAAGAACGCTTTGACAGCACTGCGTCCGCGAAATTTTCCGCGCACCAATGCAAGCGAGGCGAGAAAGCCAATCAGGACGGAAAGCACGGTGACAATCACCGCGAGCTTCGCGCTCGTCAGCAGCGAATCGAGCCAGCCCGGATCGGTGAACAACTGGCGATACCACTCCAGCGTCCAGCCCGGCGGCGGAAAAATCAGCCACTGCGAATCGCCGAACGACAACGCGACGATAAACACGATCGGCAATAACAGAAACAGAGCGACGGCAGCGCCGATCGCGAGCAACGCCCAGCGCAGCGCGCCCAGACGGTCAAAATCGAGCAACATGTCAGAGCCCTCCGTTGGCGCGCGCGCCGCCCGTGAATCGCAATTGCAGCGCGTAGAGCGAGAGCGTGACAGCGAGCAGCACGAAAGCCGCGGCGCCGGCGAGTCCCCAGTTCAACAGTTCCTGCACCAGTTGCGCGACGAGTTCGGCGAGCATCATGTATTGCGCGCCGCCGAGCAGCGCCGGCGTGACGAAATAGCCGAGTGCCATGACGAACACCATCAGCGCGCCCGAGGCGATGCCGGGCATCGCCAGCGGCACGAGAATGCGCCAGAACGCCTGCCAGCGACTCGCGCCGCACACGGCCGCCGCGCGCAAGGTGGACGGATCGATGCTGCGCAGCGTGGCATGCAGCGGCATCACGAGAAACGGCAACATAATGTAGGTCATGCCGATCGTCACGCCGACGAGATTATTCACGAGCGCCAGCGGCTCGCTGATGAGTCCGGTCGCCATCAGCAGGCGATTGATCGGCCCCGTCGCCTGCAGCAGCACCATCCACGCAAACGTGCGGGCGAGCAGATTGGTCCACATTGAAAGCAGCAGAATCGAAAACAACAGCGAGCTCAGTTTGCGCGGTGCAATGGCGAGCAGCCATGCAGTCGGAAAACCAATCGCCACCGTTACCACCGTGACGACCGTCGCAACGAGAAAGGTATTGCCGAATACGCGCAAATACGTGGACGAGCCGAGCAGTTGCTCGTAATTATGCAAACCCGGCGTGGGTTCCAGCACGCTGCGCAACAGCAGCGAAAGCACGGGCAGCATGAAAAAGATCACGAGGAGCACGATCCCCGGAATCAGAAGGCGGATGTTGCGCCAGTCGCGGCGCGCGCGCGGCGTCCGCGCCGGCGGATGGGCGACGGTACTCAAAGCGTTCGGCATGATGTCTCCTGCGGTCTCCTGCAGCCATTCAATCGCGATACGGCGCGATCAGGCGCGTGTCGTTATTTCGATTGCCAGGCGTACCAGCGCTTCGCAATCGCGTCGCGATTGTCGGCCCAATACTTCATGTCGAGATCGATCTGCGATGTCTTGTACTGGTCCGGCAAGGTCTTTGCGACCGCCGCCGGCATCATCGCCGCCGACTTCACGTTGATCGGCGCATAGCCCGTGTCCTGCGCGAATTTCGCCTGCGCCTGCGGGCTCGTTGCCACGGCGAGAAACTTCATCGCTTCGGCCTTGTGCTTCGCGCCCTTGGGAATCACGAGCATGTCAGCGGCCGTCAGGTTCTGATTCCACGACACGCCCACTGGCACGCCCGTCTGTTCGAGCGCATGCAAACGTCCATTCCAGAACATGCCGATGGGCGCTTCGCCCGACGCCAGCAACTGCTGCGATTGCGCGCCGCCGCTCCACCAGACGATGCTGCTCTTGATGGTGTCGAGTTTCTTGAATGCGCGATCGAGATCGAGCGGATAAAGCTTGTTGGGCGGCACGCCGTCGGCGAGCAAGGCGATTTCCAGCACGCCCGGCGCAGACCATTTATAGAACGTGCGCTTGCCTGGGAATTTCTTCGTGTCGAACAGATCGGCCCAGGTTTGCGGTTGCGCGCCCTTGAAATTCGATTTGTTGTAGCCGAGCACGAACGAATAATAGAAGCTGCCGACCGCGCTGCCGCTCGAAAAACGCGGATCGAGATCGGCCTTTTTCACGACGTTGTAGTCGATCGGCTCAATCAGACCGGCTTTTTGCGCGGCGTAGGCGAAGTCGCCTTCCACGTCCACGACGTCCCAGTTCACGTTGCCGCTGTCGACCATCGCCTTGAGCTTGCCGTAGTCGGTCGGACCGTCCATCAGCACATTGACGCTGCTGGACTGCGTAAAAGGCTGCGCCCAGTCCTTCTGCTGCGAAGACTGGGTGGTGCCACCCCAACTCGTGAAGACGACCGGGTCCGCAGCGAGCGCGGGCGTAGCGGTGAAAGCGGCCGCGCACAGTGCGATCAGCGGCGTCATCATAAGGGTGCGTGTGCTGTTCATATCCATGTCCTTGGGAATCGGTGGTGCTCAATCGTGTAACGGTCGGGCCGGCGTCGAACGTCGCGCGGGCTTCATTTTTTACTTCTTTGCTTTAATTCGTGATCCTGATTGTCGTACTGAATTTCGATCCGATCTTCGGTCGCTTTTCAGTCGTGTTTTAGTCGCGCCACTGCCGCATACGATCAGTGAGCCGCGGCGAGCGCCTGTACCGTGCCGGCCTCGTTATCGCCGACATAGATGCCGAAAGCGTCCTCGCTGCGTTCGCGCACATAGCGCTGCAACATCGAGCGCACGGCTTCGTCGCGTAGTTCGCCCCACGGAATCTGCGAGAGCGGAACGATATGAATCGCGTTATCCATCATCGCCGCCGCGCTGCTGTTCACGCGGCCACGGTAATACACCTGTACGCTCGACGACGGCCCCTGTCCCGATTCGAACACGGCAAACAGAAAGTCGAGATGCGCCGCGAGGCCGAGTTTCGCGAGCACGCCGCGCAGGCTTGCTGCGTCGCTTGCGGGTTCGAGTTTGACGCCCGTGGGCAACTGGAATCCGTCCGGCGTTTCAAGCAGGATCAGACCATCGCGATGTTCGAGAATCGCGCCGACCTGGGCGCGCGCGCCCGTTGCGGCCAGCGCTTCCTGCGAGAGACTGAAATTGACGTAGGCGCCACGGCAATAACCGAGCGGCGACGCATTCGTGTGCACGAAATCCACGACACGCCCAATGAGAATGATGTGATCGCCCGCATCGACGACTTCATGCGTACGGCAATCGAAGGTCGCGGCCGCGCCGTCCATGACCGGCGCGCCGGTTGCGCGGGCGCACCAGGCCACCTGATCGAATTTGACGGCCGATTTCGATGCGAATACGCCGGACACACCCTTCTGGCTTTCGGCAAGCACGCTGACTGCGAAGTGATCGGTGGCGGAGAACACGGCGTGACTCGACGCCGTTTTCGCAATGCACACGAGAATCAGCGGCGGATCGAGCGACACCGACGTGAATGAATTGGCCGTGAAGCCGCGCGGCGAACCGTCCGGCTGAATCGTGGTGACGACCGTTACGCCGGTGACGAATGCGCCCAGCGCGCGACGAAACTCGGCAACATCGAAAATCGGTTCGATATTCGGCTCAGACATGATGCTCTCCACGATTCCAGATATTCGCTAAACGGCTTTTATGGCGGTGCGGAAAAAATCGTTCATTCGCATTGAACCGGATGACGAATCCATTCCTGATCCTTGCGACTGAAAAGCCTCGCTGCGATGCATTGCGTAACGCACTGGCTCCGCTGCTGTCGCTCGCCCTCCCGTCGATACGGAAGATTATGGTATGCCATACTATCGACTACCATGCGGGCTAAATATTATGGAATACCATAGGTAGGCGAAGCACGAGGCTGGCACGAATGCCGCCAATCCGCAGTTGGGGAAAGGTGCGACGAATGGGGACGCGCCAACGCAGGGCAAGAAGCCGAAGACGCGCCAGAAAGCGCTCTGGCCGCCGCTGCGGACGTGCAAAGACAGGCCGCCGGGCAGTCAGCCGGCAGCCAGAGGAACGTGGAGCGTTAGCGGAAAATCAGGCTTCGGGAGCTTCCCCGCGCGCGGCCAGAGCGGCCAGCGCGAGTTCGGCAGTGCGCTTGATGTGCGCGATCGAGGCCGCGAACGCCGCATCGCCATCGCGCCGCTCGATCGCATCGAGCATCTTGTTCATCTCGCGATTCGACTCGCCGCTGCGCCCAGGCGTCGCGATCGTCAGCGCACGCAGCCGGTTGATGCGCGCGTTGAGCGTCTTGACCACCGCGAGCGACACCGTCTTGTTCGCGCCTTCGAACAGCGCCTCGTAGAAGCGCTCCGTGTGCGCGAGCACGGTCGGCAGATCGCCGGACTTGAACGCCGCCTCGATCTCCTTGCGAATCTCGCGCAACGATTTAACGAGTTCGGGCGTGGATTGCTCGGCGCAGGCGCGCGCCGCGTTTGCCTCGAGCAGACCGCGCAACTCGTAAATCTCGCTGACCTGAGCGGGATTGAGCTGCGCGACGACCGGCCCCTGACGCGCGATCACTTCCACGAGCCCTTCCGTTTCGAGGTGCCGCAGGACCTCGCGCACGATGGTGCGGCTCACGCCCAGTTCATCGCACAGCGTGCGTTCGACAAGGCGCGCGCCCGGCTTGAAATAGCCTTGCACAATGGCGTCGCGCAGCTTATCCAGCGTCAGTTCCCGAAGGGTTTTGGTTTCGCGGACGATTTTTAGATCTGACATAGGGCGCGTAAGGTGAACGGAAAGAAATAGCCGAACGACGACCATTCGCCGGCGTGGAATGCCATATTATCCCTCATACGGAAAGAGCGCCAGTTTTGTAAGCTATTTTCAATATTCCGGGGTCCGGCGAGTGTCCGGCTGCAAAACCGCTTTGCGGTGAATTTTGAAGGTTGGGGTTTGGTGCGCTTGACAGTTAGTTGCAACATCGCGAAGGCATAAGGAAACTGGCAAAGCGTTCATTTCCACTTCCGTCTCTCTCGTCTTCGTCCCGATCTTTGTTGGCACAACCATGTCGCCGCAAAGATCGAGCAAACACTTCCCTTACAGTTTCCCGCAAACGCAACGCAAAAACGCGTGCGTCACGTTCGATTTAAATCCAGAAAATTCAATAACAATGCCGATTGAATTCAAATCGAAGATGAATGACAAAACCGACAGCAAATCGCGTCTGTCACGCATATTTCGGCTGTCCCGCATGTCATGAATGGTCATACTTAACCGCCCCTGCTCCTCCACCATAAAGCGATATAACAACATTGCTGGAGCCAAGACCATGGGGCTACTTCTTCTGGAAGTCGACGTGCAGAACGAGCAGGAAATTAGCAATTTATTTAGCAATGCTGGTTATCAAATCACATGGCGTCAGTTATCCGATATGCATCGAATACCACTTGATCCATGCGATAAAAATGCGAAGTCCGTCACGATATTCCCGATACATCAAGACCTGCTCGATTCAACCCCGCTCGCTTCGACGTCGGGTTGCGCAATGCAACCGTGGCGCCTCTCTCTGCATCAACATCTGCTGGTCGCGCCGAATAAAAAACACACGCGCCTTACGACGCTCGAATTCGCGCTAATCAAACTGTTCGCGCTCGTGGAAAAAGGCGAAGTGGTATCGCGACGACGCATCATCGACGAATTCGGCGAGCACTATTTGAGTTACGACCAGAATCGTCTCGATACGCTCGTCATGCGGCTTCGCAAGAAAACGATGCAGCATCTCGACACGCCATTGCCGCTGAATACCGTGCGCGTGCGCGGTTTCAGTTTCGACGACGCGCTGATTCTCGATCACTAATCTCCGTACTTTCCCGATTCCCTTCGCAGCGGAACGGTGTGTGAAATACCCCGCTCCGCTGCCTGCCGCACAACACGAAATCAATCGACGCCAAGCACGCTCTGCGCCTTGCGCCACAACGCGACGCGTGCTTCGTGGCCCACCGTGCCGCCATTGATGCGCTTCGTGATCTGCAGGAAGGCCTGATCGCGTTCGTCCGCCTGCGCATCCGCGAGGTCGTTGAGCTTCGCTTCGCTCCAGAACCACGCTGCGGAACGCGCCGCGCCCTCGGGCGTTTCGAGCTGCTCCGGGCTGCCCAGCAAATCCGCATCGAGGCCCGCCGCGCAGCGCGCGTAGTTTGAGCGGCCCGTCAGTTGAATCAAGCCGCGACCTCGATAATTCCAGCCATCGCCGCTGCTTTCGTCGCCGTTGCCGAGACGCCCCGAATACACCTTGTTCGCCAGTTTCTCCGGATTGCCCGCGCACGATTCGGCGATTTCGTCGGACGGGAAACGGGACGGCCAGACCTGCCGCAAACGCGGCGCGGAATAATGCAGATTCTCCGTGAGAGTGCGGCAGTGATTGGACTCGTGCAGAACCTGCGCGAGAAACGCCGCAAGACGCGCGGGCGTATCGATCTGCCATTCGTCGGTCGCGCGGCTCAGCGGTTCCAGCCAGCGCGCGGCGCGCTCGTCCACCGCGTCGCCGGCGAACAATTGCGTCAGATGCTCCTGCGTGAGGATGCTCATGGTGTCGTGCTCCAGATAGGCGCGACCGGGCGCGGCGAAACAGTGCGCGCGGCCGCGAAATTCAGAAGATGGCGCGCGCGAAATCAGTCGGTCTTGGCGCCGTTCGTGACTGCCGCCTGACTGCCGGTACGCGGCTGGATCGCGCTTTGCAGAATGTCCATGACGCGCGACAGCCCTTCAGGCATGCCCGAATCCTCGGCCAGCACCTGCACGTGATACTTCGCCGAGTTGTCCGAGCTGCGCGTGTTTTCCTTGTGCGTCGCCACCGAGCCTTCGAGGTGCACCTTCGCGCTGATCGGCCCCCAGCCGAACTTGATGTCCGCCGCCATCTTCGCCGACGCATCGGTCGATTCCTTCGACATGAACGACGACTTCACTTCCATATCGAACGTGATGTCCACCTTCGTGATCGCCAGCGCGGGAATCTTCACGATGGCGAGCAGCGGCACATCCAGCGTGACCTGCTCCTCGATGGACTTCGTGACGTCGCTCGGATCCTGCGTCGGACGCGTGAACGCAAAATGCGCGAGACGCGTCGCGCCGACGCCGTTCTTGTCGCCATCGGTGGGCGGCAGAAAGCCGACGTACTTGATGAAGTCGGCGGTTGCGTTGGCCAGCTTGACCTGCGCGTCGCAAGCCGCGGTCAGCGGGCTGCCGATCAGGTCGCTCATCGGCAATCCCTTGAACTGCGATGCCATATCGATCAACTCAGACATAACGGACTCCTGATTAAACTAGATGGATGGATTTCGGCGGAGACGGGATCGTTTGCCTCTGCCGCCGCGCCAGTAGCGCCAGACCATGTTAGGTGGGGAGCGCCCGCGCAGCATGACGGTTTCTGTTGCGAACCGGCGAGAGAGAATGACGCTTGAAGTTACGCCTGAACGTGGTCGCCGTTTAAACCCAGCGCGAGGAGATCTTCAGCCGACAGCACGAACACGCATGCGAGCCCGCTCGTGGGCAGGCGTTCTTTCGATGCGGACATCAAACGCATCGAGACATGCGAAGGGCTAACGCTGATCTGCAATTCACGGCAATCGATTTGTCTGCCGATACGCCGCCACCAGGCAGGCGCGCGCAATTGCAATACGTCGAGCCGCCGGCCATCGATCACGCGCGTGCCCAGGCAACATGCCACGCTGAACGACAATTCGCGCAGGCCAACGACCACGCTGCCATATAACGCATCGCGCGAAATGCAGCGCAGCGCCGCCGCGTCTTCGCCGTCGAGCCGATAGACGAGCGCGCTGTCATAGTCATTGGCCAGCTCGGCAGATTGCGATTCGATTCGTGTATTCGTCGCCGCGACCATATCGGCGAGCGCGCCGGTTAACTGGCCGAACCTGAAGACACGCGTCTTCATTTTTCGTCCAGAAATAGCGGCTTGCGCGCAAATCCAAGGTGATAGACCGCATATTGCAGCACCACCTGATGTTCGCCGATGTTATACAGCCCGAAGCTCTTTTCGACGTTGAGAATATAGCCGCGCGGCGTGCTGCTCAGGCAGCGGTTGACGAGCGCCATCGCCTCTTCCACCTCGGCTTCGGTGCGCAGATTCTTGGGATCGTCATTGCCTACGACAATGCGCTTGATAAAGCGCATTTCGGTTAGATGAAAGCGCTCGGCACTCACCTCGCCTCCCGATCGCCCGCGGGCGCGGCCGGCGCTTCGACCGATGCCGGCGCTGCGCCGCCCGTCGCGAAGTCCAGCGGACCCTGGCATTTGATGACGTCGTCGAGCAGGCGCGCGAGCCCCTCCGTTTTCTCCGACGCCTGCAATTTCAGCTTGATATGCGCCACGCTGCCGCTGCGGTTCTTCGAAGCGTTGGCCGGACTCACCATCAGCGTCGCTTTCGTTTCCGCCGGCGCAGCGTTGCCGGACTCAGCCAGCATCGCCGCGTTCGCCGTGCGCTCGACTTCCTCGAATGAGCCCAATTCCAGATCGAGATCGATTTCCGCTTCGCCAATTACGAGCGAGCTATGCGGAACCAGCGAAAGCAAAGGCAAACGGTAATGCATCATGTCGTCGGGTTGCGCCGCGCTGTGCGTCGCGGGCAACTTGATATCGATGCTGGTGGGCTCCTTGTCGTCGGTGAAGAAAGACGAGAAGTTCGCAATCTGCGCCTTCTCCACCAGATGTTGCGCATGCATGATCGATCCCGCGATTGCACGCACGATGTCTTCAAGACTCGTTGATCCGGCCATTTTCGCTCCCGGTAATCCGGCCAGACGTGGCCGGGGTCGTCCTTCCGTTCATCACGAAGCTTAGCCACCGTTCTGCGTTTCCGACTGACGCTTTCTGACCGCCTTACACGCGGCGCGCTTGCTCAGAGTTCGTCAGGAATCGCGTGGCATTCCCGCCCTACGATGCCCTGCATGTCGACGTGCCAAGCATGCGGGCAACACATGCGCACTCCGGAATGCATTCGATGATTCGCTACGCTCACCCCAAATATCGCGTTCGCTGCGCGCTCGCCGTCTTGCTGCTCGGTGCCGTGATCTATGCGACGGTGCATGTTTTGCCCGAACGCCATCTACGCATTGCGGCAGGCCCGGTCGGCGGCAGTTTCTACGACACGGCGCTGCAATATCGACGCATTGTCGAATCGCGCGGGTATCGCGTCGATATCGTGCCGTTTCAGAACACCGACGAGATCTATCAAAAGATCGCCGATCCGCGCGAGCATCTGGATCTCGGCTTCGTCTCGGAAGACCTGAGTAAAGCCTCGGACGCCAGTCTGGTTTCACTCGGCGACATTCAATTGCAGCCGATCTTTTTCTTTCTCAATCGTCGTGCTGCAGCTGGTCGCGAGATTCGCTCTTTCTCCGATCTCAAAGGGATGTCGATCGTTTTACCGCCTCAGCGCAGCCTGACGAGCCGCACGATGACCGCTATTTTTTCGCTGTGCGGGATTAACGCGGCGAATACGCATATCGACTTTCTACCGCTCAACGAAGCCGCCGCGAAACTGAAGCGCGGCCAATACGACGCCGGCCTCTTCATACTCGGCGCAGACAATCCGATGGTCACGGCGCTCGCCGACGATCCGGACATCGAACTCGTTCAACCGGTCGAACAGGATGCGATCGCAAAGAAAGTCGGCTATCTGAAGGTAGTGACGTTGCCCGCCGGCGTGCTCGACCTCGCGCGCCACGTGCCGGATCAAGACGTGTCGATGCTGGCCGCCACGATCTCCGTGGTCGCGCGCGACGAGATGCCTGCCGCCACGCAATATGCGCTATTAGAAGCCATGCAGGAAGTTCATCGCGGCGGCAGTTACGTCAATCGCAGCGGTGAGTTTCCGCGCTATGCGGGCGATGCGGGCGTCAGCGCCGAAACCGTGGCGGGGTTTTATCGCAATGGCACGCCCTGGGTCTACGCGCACTTCCCCAGCGGACTCGCGAGTGTGGTCGACGCCTATCTCGCGCCGTTGCTCGCGCTCTCCTTTCTTTTTAGCGCGCTGCGCATCGTGACCGAATTCGAGCGGCTCAAGAAGTTCGCGCTGCTCGGCGTGGCGCGCGTGGTGGTCTGGCGCCTGCATCGACAACGCGATACAGGCAGGCAAGCCGACGGCAAAACGCTCGCGCTCGCGCGGCTGCTCGAAACCAGCATGTCCCCCGACGAAGATCACACGCGACGATGGATTCGCGCATTGCGCGACGCGATGCGTCACTAAGCGTCACTACGCGTCACCGAGCGGCGTTTCCCCTTATTTCGATGTGTGCATCTTTCGACCTTCCGGCCCGGGTCGCGATCAATGGGCCTATTGCCAGGAGCATGACCGTGAATCGCGGCATTACCCAGGAAATGCGTGAGACCTACGACAAATATTATCGAAGCCACGGTTATCGCGAGCGATATCCCGTGCCGAATGTCGCCACGCTCGATTATCTATTGCAGCACGGTGCAAAACAGGCCGTGCACATTCTCGACTTCGGTTGCGGCGACGGCCGCTATGCACGCGCGCTGCTCGACCATACGCAGGCGCACGTGACGGGCTACGACATCTCGCTGCCGTCGCTTTGCGATCTGGAACGCAGCCTGAACGGCAGTCCGCATGGGGACCGCGTCACGCTCGTGGGCGGTGCGATCGACAATCTCCATGCAAGCGCATACGATCTCGTGCTCATGCTGTTCGGTGTGCTCTCGCATCTCGGCGATCGCGCCACGCGCATCGAAACGCTCGTCAAACTGCGCGCATGCATGCGGCCAGGCGCACGCCTCATTCTCTCGGTTCCTTCGATTTATCGCCGACGTCCACTCGATCTGTATCTCCATGCGCGCGCACGATCGCTCGGCATCGCCTCACCGCCCATGCATGAAGCCGGCAATATCCGTTTCGTGCGTTACGTCCACGGCGAGCGGCTCAGTTTCTTTTATCACCTGTACACGCTCGCGCGACTCGAAGAAGAATTACGCGCAGCCGGATTTATTCTGCGCCATTGCGAAGCCGAAAGTCTATTTCCCGAATGGTGGTTGATGCGCTCGCCACCATTGCAGCGGCTCGACCGCGCGCTCGCAAAAGCGATTCCGCCCGCGCTCGGTTACGGCATTCGCGCCTACGCCGAACTCCTATGATGCGCCAACGGTGGGTCGCTACCGGCTTGCATCGATACTTGCGTCGCTGCCTGCCCGCGCTACTCGGCGCCATGCTCATCGTCGCCAGTCACGCAGCGCACGCGATCGATCCGCTCGATGCGATACGCCGGCGCGGCGTGCTGGTCGTCGGCGTAAAAACCGATTACCCGCCATTCGGCATGTTGACGCCCACCGCGCAGCAAGAAGGTTTCGAGCACGATCTCGCCGACGATCTCGCGCAGCGCATGGGCGTGCGTCTGCGCACCCTCGGCGTCGATACGACAAACCGTTTGCAGGTGCTCGCCGACGGCCGCGCCGACGTCACCATCGCCACCCTGGGCGACACGGCCGAACGACGCGAGATCGCCACGCTTATCGAGCCCGACTACTATTCCTCGGGCGTCTCGCTCATGACGCGGCCCGACAGCCGCATCAAACACTGGTCAGATCTGCGTGGACAAACACTGTGCGCCACGCAAGGCAGCTATTTCAATCGCACGATGGTCGAACGATATCTGCTGCAATTGCAAACCTATCCCACCGGACGCGATGCAAAACTCGCTGTGCGCGACCGCCGTTGCGCGGGCTGGCTATTCGACAACACCGCCATCGAAGGCGATCTGCTCAGCAGCGAATGGCGCGGCTATCGCATCGGTCCGCCACCCGAACTGGTGACACCGTGGGCGATCGCCATCGCGCGCGACGCGCATGACAGCGCGCTCGATCGGTTTATCGGCGATACGGTTGCGCAATGGCATCGCGACGGCACGTTGATCGCGCTCGAACGCAAATGGGGACTGCCGCCTTCGTCTTTTCTCGCACAAATGCATACGCTCTGGACAGCGAGAAAATCGAATGGCCATTATCTTTGCGAGCGGCTAAGCGACGGTCGATGGCCCGTCGCGTGCCGCAATCCGATCTTCGTCACCTCGACCGATGTCACCGGCCTGCAGCGCTGGGGCATGTGGCTCAACGAAAAGACCGGGCTGAATCTCACCTATCTCTACGACGATTACGAGCGCCGCGCTTTCGCGCGCGGCATTGCGCTGACGCTGCTGCTCACCGTCAGTTGCATAGTCGGCAGCCTCGCCTCGGCGCTCGCGATGTTCGTGCTCGCGCAGCGCGGCGGCACATTTTTGCGTGCGGCGATTCGCGGCATCGCCACGCTCGCGCGCATGACGCCGCCGCTGCTGCAAATCTATGTGGTGTTCTTCGGCGTGGGCAGTTTCGCGGCGGCGCGCTGGGGACTGCATTTCGGCGGCTTCTGGGTCGTGGCCGGCGTGTTGTGTCTTTATACGGGCGCCGCAATGATGCACGTATTCGACGAAGCGTGGACGCGCGTTCAATCGTCATCGTCGAGTGTCGTAGCCGATGCGTCGGCGCTGCGGCGCTTGATGGCCGAATCGTCGGTGGCGATCACAGCGGCGCTCGTCAACGTGACGAAATCGACCATGGTCGCAAGCACGGTTGCCGTACCCGAATTACTTTCGGTTTCCACGTCGATCATCGCCGAGCATGGCAATGTCGGCACGATGATGAATACGCTGATGGTGTTTTTCGTGCTGGAAACTTTTTGCGTATTGCGCGTCCTGCAATGGATACAGCGGAGGGCCGGCGATGTCCGCTGCTGACACGCTCCGCACGCTGTTCGTCTGGACGCCGTGGCTATTAGGCGGCTTCATGTGGAATATCGTCATTTCGCTCACGGCGCAGACGATCGGAACCGGCGTGGGTTATGGACTGGCACGTTGCAGAATCTCCCCGCATGCCACATTGAATCGCGCGGCAACGCTTACGACGGCGCTGATGCGCAATACGCCGACTTTCGTTTTCCAGTTTTATCTCGTGTTCATGCTGCCCGGCACATTGACGATGCCACTCGCTTCCGCGCCGCTGGCGTTTCCGTCATGGTTGAAAGCAGCGCTCGCGCTATCGCTCGCAGTGGCGGGCTTCACATCCGATAACGTCACGGATGCGTTGACGCGCCATAACGGCAAAAAGCGCGAGGCGTTGACGCGCTCTCTACCGGTCTGGGGCGCTTATTTCGTGATTATCGTGATGGCGTCGTCGTCGGCATCGGTGATCGGCGTTTCGGAACTCGTGAGCCGCTGCAATACCGTGATCAACGCGAGCGGCGCTACCGACATGATGCTGTGGGTGTATCTGTATGCGATGGGCTGGTTTTTTATGTTTTGCTACTGCGCGACGGCGCTAATACGCTTTGTGTCCCGCTAAAACCGCAAGCGGGAAGCGGTCACCGTCACGCCTCCCGCCATCACATCACATCCGCAAACACGCCTCATGCAGCGTATTGAGCCGGCGCACCGGTTCCGCCACATACGGATTGCTCTCGTCCCACGCATAACCCGCCAGCACCGAGCTGATCATGCGACGAATCAGCGGCGTTTGACGCGGATAATAAATAATGTCCTGCAATTCGCCCGTATACCAACGCTCGACGAAAGCACGGAACGTGTCGATGCCCTTGCGCAGCGGCACATCGTATTCAGCGTGCCAATCCACAGTCTCGCCGTTCAGCACGCGATCCACCACTTTCGCGGCCATATGCGCGGAACGCAGCGCAATCGTCACGCCCGAAGAAAACACGGGATCGAGAAACTCGCCCGCGTTACCGAGCAGCGCATAACCCGCGCCGTGCAAACGCTCGACATTCGCCGAATACCCGCCGATCTGGCGCACCGGCATGAGGAATGGCGCGTCGCCAATCAAGCGATTGAGCGTCGGTTCCTCGCGAATCAGCGTACGCAGACGCGCTTCGCGCTCGGCTTCCGGCAGATCGAAGAACGCGGCCTCGGCCACGCAACCCACCGACGAGCGCCCGCCTGCCAGCGGAATCATCCAGAACCACACATCGCGATGCACCGGATGCGTCGCCACGCAAATCTTGTTGCGATCGAAATCGTCGAGCGCGAGGCCATCGCGCACGTGGCTGAAAATCGCCGCGCGCGTCGGCAAACCGGTCGGCGCTTCGAGATTCAGCAAACGCGGCAGCACGCGGCCAAAACCGCTCGCGTCGAGCACATAACGCGCGTGCACTTCATAGCGCGTTTCGCTTTCATCGATAACTTCGAGCACCGGCGCATCGCCCGGATGCATCGCCAGCACGGTGTGACCGAATCGCACTTCCGCGCCCTGTTTTGCCGCGCACTGAATCAACAGTTCGTCGAACTTCGCGCGCTCCACCTGAAACGTCGTGCCCCAACCCGGCGAATGCTTGTCGCGGAAGTCGTACGCCGTCGCCTGATCGCGCCACACGAACTGCGCACCGTTCTTGTACTGGAAGCCGGCTTCCACCACGGCCTGCAACATACCCGCTTCTTCGAGGTATTCCATGCTTTGCGGCAGCAAGCTTTCGCCGATCGAAAAGCGCGGAAAATGCTGACGTTCGAGCACCAGCACCGAGTGCCCGCGCTTGCGCAGCAGTGCCGCCGCCACCGCACCGGAAGGACCGGCGCCGATGATCGCCACGTCGACGTGCTCGCTGCGACGCGCACCTTCCGATTGACTGTTCACTGCCGCTTCACGGCTTTGTTCACGGCTCTGTTCCATACGTCCCTTCCTGTGCCTGATTTGCGCGATGCGGATTCATTGACGAGTTCATCGCCTCGCACACCACGCTTGCTATTACAATGCCCGTTCTTGTTCACGACCGAATATGCATCGGGGAAAAATATGTCGGTTTCCGAATCAAATGTTGTGCCGTTCGTGCCGGAAACGGCCTTCGGCATCTGGTTTCTCCGCACCCACACGTGGGAGCATCATGTCCTGCGCGTGGCGATCAACGACCTCAAGCGCCTGATCGATCAACCGCTGCCGCAAGCGCCCACGATCGTCGACGTCGGCTGTGGCCAGGGCAAGTCGTTCCGTTTGCTTGCCGAGGCGTTTCGCCCGCGCCGCATCGTCGGTATCGACTTTCACGAAGCGTCGCTCGATCTCGCTCAACAAGCGGCACACGCGGTTCAGCAACGAGCGGCGTCGGCATCAGCATCGGCAACGCAGGCACAAATCGAATTCGACGTGCTGCACGGCGACTGCGCGAATCTGCCCTTGCCGTCGGCCAGCGCGGACATCGTGTTCTGTCACCAGACGTTTCATCATCTCGTCGAACAGGAACGCGCGCTCGCGGAATTCCATCGCGTGCTCAAGCCCGGCGGCGTGCTGCTGTTCGCCGAATCCACCGAAGCCTATATTCGCTCGTGGGTCATTCGTCTGCTTTTCCGCCATCCGATGCAGGTGCAAAAGAGCGCCGACGGTTACCTTGCCATGATACGCCACGCAGGTTTCCGCTTCGCCGAGCACAATGTCTCGCTCCCTTATTTGTGGTGGAGCCGCGCGGCGGACTTCGGCCTGTTCGAGCGCCTTGGCCTGCACCATCCGAAGCCCGGCAAGCGTCGCGAAACGCTCGTCAACGTGGCGGCGGTGAAAGCGCAATAATCCAGTCGATTCAGGGCGGCGCGCGCATTATCACGCGCAGTCACGCGCCGCCGCCCGAAAAAAACTGAAAAATAATTACTTCGCGCCCTTCAACGACACCACGTCGCCCACCAGCGCCACGCCCGCGATCATCGTGCCCGCGCCGCACGTGAAGTCCGTCGGGCTCTCGGTCAGGTTGTTGCGGTAATTGCTCTTGATGTTGATGACCGCGTTGCCGCCCTGCTGGCGCGCGCGGTCCTGCAGCTCGCGCACCGCCGAAAGAAACACGTGCTGACACGCTTCTTCATCGCTCTTGTTGAACGCGTTCGTCTTCTTGTTGGTCGCGATCGTGCCCATCGTTTTTTTCACGGCCGGATGCTTCTGGCCCGCGAAAAACAGCGCAATATCGTCGCCCACCTTGCCCGGTTCGCTTTGCAGCGCTTCGGCCACCGAATACGTGTCCACGGTATCGCGCGCCCAGGCGTGCGTCGTCACCAGCGTCGCGCAGAGCGCAGTCGTCATCCACAGCTTGTTCATTGTTGCTCTCCGGGTTGGATCAATGGGCTTGCAGCACCACGAGGTCGCCCTTCACGGCGATAGCCGCCGCGCTCGGGCTCACGCCGCAGGTGTAATCGGTCGACGAATTCGACTCGTTCTCGTGAAAACGCGTCGTCACGTCGATAACGGCGTTCGCGCCCTTCGCGCGCGCGTCGTCGCGCAGCTTGTCGATCGCGCTGGCGAGCGCCTTGTTGCACGAGACGTCGGCGCCATCGGCGGAACGCGCGATGCGCACGGAATGCGATGCTTCGCCCACGCGGCGCGCGACATCCGCGTGCTCTTGTTTGCCGAAATAAACCGCGACTTTCGCGCGCTCCGCCGCTGCCGTACTAAATGCATCAGTCGGCGCCGCGGACAGCACCGGCTGGATCGGCAGCGTCTTCAACTGCGTACCGCAAGCAGCCAGCGCGAGGCTGACGAACGCGGCGGCGGTGAGCGTAAGGCTCGGTGTTCTCATAGGTTTCCTCGTGGTTTTCAGGTGCGCCTGCAAGGTCATGACGCGTTCAAATTGCATTCATGACCGGTCAAGCGCGCGAAACATCAGGCTGGCGCAACTGCCGCCAAACCCGAACGACACCGACATCGCCGATGCGATCCGCGCCTCGCGCGTGACGCGCACGAGCGGCATGCTCGCGGCCAGCGGATCGAGTTCGTCGATCCCCACTGCGCCCGCGAGATGACCATCGCGCATCATCAGCAAGGTGTAGATCGCTTCGTGCGCGCCGCACGCGCCGAGCGGATGACCGCTGAGCGCTTTCGTCGACGAAAACGCGGGCACGTCCGCGCCAAAAACGTCACGCAGCGCGAGCAGTTCTTCGACATCGCCCGAAGGCGTGGAAGGCGCATGCGTGTTGATGTAGTCGGGACGGCACGCGGACTCCGCGAGCGCCGCACGCATCGCGCGCGCGATGCCGCCCGCTTGCGGCGCGACCATCTGCGCGCCATCCGTGCAATGGCCGAAGCCCGTCAGCTCCGCGTGGATGCGCGCGCCGCGCGAAAGCGCGTGTTCGAGCGATTCGAGCACCAGCACGCCCGCGCCCGAGCCGATCACGAAGCCGTCGCGCTGCGTGTCGTACGGCCGCGACGCGCGTTCGGGCGTGTCGTTGAAGCCGCGCGAGAGCGCGCCCATTGCGTCGAACATCAGCGTCATGTTGTCGTGCAGCGCTTCGCTGCCGCCCGCGAGCACGATGTCCTGGCGTCCGGTCTGGATCAGTTGCATCGCCTGGCCGATCGCGAGCGCGGACGTCGTGCACGCCGACGACGGCGAGTACGTCACGCCTTCCATGCCGAACACGTGCGCGAGATTCGCCGACGCCGTGCTGCTCATCGCCTGCGGCACCGTGTAAGGCGGCACGCGATCCACGCCGCGCGCGTTCGCGCACGCCATCGCCGCATCGTAGGCCGACATCGTGCCGACGCCCGAGCCCACCACCGCGCCCACGCGCGGCTGCCGCAGCGCGGCTTCGTCGAGCCCTGCGTCGTCGATGGCGCTGCGCGCCGCATGACACGCGAAGCGCGCCGTGTCGCCCATGAAGCGCTCGGCCTTGCGCGCGAACGGCGTCTCGTCGTCCACCGACGCGACCGCCGCCACCTGACTTCCGAAGCCGCGCTCGCGCCACGCCGCCATGCGCGTGATACCGCCGCGTCCTTCGCGCAGCCGCGCGGACACGCCGTCGAGCGTGTTGCCGAGACACGAGACGATGCCCATGCCCGTCACGACCACGCGCTGCAATCCGTTCGATGCCGACCTTGCGTGCATGCTCACCGGACGCGCTTGAAGATCAACGACGTGTTCACGCCGCCGAACGCGAAGTTATTGCTCATCACGTAATCGGCGTCGATCTCGCGCGGCGCGCCCATGATGTAGTCGAGCGGCGCGCAGGCCGGATCGACTTCGTGCAGATTCAGCGTGGCCGCGTAGCGATTGCGCTTCATCATTTCAATCGTCCACCACGCTTCGATCGCGCCGCACGCGCCGAGCGTATGGCCGATATAGCTCTTGAGCGAGCTGATCGGCATGCGCGCGCCGAACGTCTCCGCGGTGGCGTGGCTTTCGGCGATGTCGCCGCGATCGGTCGAGGTGCCGTGCGCGTTCACGTAGGCAATCGCGTCGGGCGCCAGTTGCGCGTCGGCGAGCGCCTGGCGCATCGCCACCGCCATCGTCGCCGCCGTGGGCTGCGTGATGTGCGCGCCATCCGAGTTGCAGCCGAAGCCCACGACTTCCGCGTGAATGCGCGCGCCGCGCGCCACCGCGTGCTCGTACTCTTCGAGCACGAGCGTGGCCGCGCCTTCGCCGACCACGAGGCCGTCGCGCGCGGCGTCGAACGGACGCGGCGTGGTGTGCGGATCGTCGTTGCGCGTGCTCGTGGCGTAGAGCATGTCGAACACGGCCACGCCCGGTCCCGAGAGTTCCTCGGCGCCGCCCGCGAGCATCAGCGTCTGCTTGCCGTTCGCGATCATTTCGTAGGCGTAGCCGATCGCCTGACTGCCCGATGCGCACGCGCACGATGTCGGCACGATGCGGCCTTTCAGGTCCCAGAAGAGGCTCACGTTGACCGCCGTGGTGTGCGGCATCATCTGCACGTAGCTGTTCGACGTCACGTCGCTCATCGAGCCGGTTTCGAGCATCTTGCCGAACGCGCGCACGGGTTCCACCGAGCCCGCCGACGAACCGTACGCCACGCCCATGCGGCCGTCCTTGATCGACGCATCGTCGAGCAGGCCCGCGTCCGCCAGCGCGTATTCGCTCGCGCGCACCGCGTAGAGCGAGACCGGCCCCATCGAGCGCGTCTTCTTGCGCGGATAGTAGTCGGGCGTCTCGAACGCCGGCAGCGGCGAGGCGAGCCGCGTGTGTAGCGCCTCGATGTAATCCCAGTCGTGCACGCGCCGCACCGCATTCACGCCGCGTTCGAGCGCGGCCTCGACCTGCTCCCAACGGTCGCCGAGCGCGGTCACGCCGCCCATGCCCGTCACCACGACGCGCTTCATCAGACCATCCCTCCGTTCACGCCGATGACCTGGCGCGTGACGTAGGACGCCGCATCCGACATCAGGAAGCCGACCACCGCGGCCACTTCGGCGGGCTGGCCCACGCGGTTCATCGGCACAGCTTTGAGCGCGTGGTCGAGCGGCACCTCGTCGAGCATGCCCGTGTCGACGAGACCGGGCGCGACGCTGTTGACCGTGATGTTGCGCGTGGCCAGCTCGACGGCGAGCGCCTTCGTCGCGCCGATCAGGCCCGCCTTCGCGGCGCTGTAGTTGACCTGGCCGCGATTGCCCGTGACGCCCGACACCGACGCCACCGTGACGATGCGGCCGCCCTTGCGCGCGCGCACCATCGGCATGACGAGCGGATGCACGACGTTGTAGAAGGCGTCGAGGCCGGTTTCCAGCACGATGTCCCAGTCTTCGTCGGTCAGTGCGGGGAAGGCGGCGTCGCGCGTCACGCCCGCGCAGCAGACGATGCCGTAGTACGCGCCGTGCGCGTCCACATCGGCTTCGAGCGCGGCGCGGCAGGCGGCGCGATCGCGCACGTCGAATTGCAGCACGCCGGCCGAACCGCCCTGCGCGGCGATGCCGGCGGTCACCGCCTGCGCTTCTTTCAGGCCCGTGCGGCAATGCACGGTGACGGCGAAGCCGTCGGCGGCCAGTTGATAGGCGATCGCGCGGCCAATGCCGCGGCTCGCGCCGGTCACGAGTACACGCCGGATCGTGGTCGGGCTCGGAGTCTGGCTCATGCTCGGGAGTTTTCCTCGATGAAAGTCTGAAAATCGTGCGGCTGATACACCTTGATCGTGGCCTCGGCGCACAGCACGCCATCCTGTTCGATGGTGCAGCCATAGGCGCCGTGGCCTTCGTCGCTACGCAGCAGTTCGTTCACGCTCACGCGCAGCGGCGCGCCGGCCGCGAACGCGTCGGGCAGACCCGTAGATCGGAAGGGGGTCT
>NZ_JAAGPN010000598.1:0-1133 GCF_017104805.1 Paraburkholderia sp. Ac-20347
GGCCACTGGCTCGGCCTGCACTGGATGCTGCCCGCCGCCGCCCAGCTCGTGCTCGCGTCGATCGTCCAGTTCGGCTTTGGCGCGCGCTTCTACCGCGCCGCCTGGAAGGCCGTGCGCGCGGGCGCGGGCAACATGGATCTGCTGGTCGCGCTCGGCACCTCGGCCGCGTGGGGTGTCAGCGTCTACGCGATGCTCGCGCATCCGGGCGAAACCGCGCATCTCTATTTCGAAGCCTCGGCGGTCGTGATCACGCTGGTGCGCTTCGGCAAGTGGCTCGAAGCGCGCGCCAAGCGCCAGACCACCGACGCGATCCGCGCCCTCAACGCGCTGCGCCCCGAACGCGCGCGGCTGCGCGAGAACGGCGCGGAGCGCGATGTGCCGCTCGCGCAGGTGCGCGTGGGCGCGATCGTGGTCGTGCGGCCGGGCGAGCGCCTGCCGACCGACGGCGTCGTGCTCGAAGGCCGCAGCCATGTCGACGAATCGCTGATCACCGGCGAAAGCCTGCCGGTGCCGAAGGAGCCGGGCGAGCCCGTCACCGCCGGTTCGATCAACGGCGAAGGGCTGATCGCGGTGCGTACGACGAAGATCGGCGCGGAAACCACGCTCGCGCGCATCATCCGTCTCGTTGAAAGCGCGCAGGCGGAAAAGGCGCCGATCCAGCGTCTCGTCGACCGCGTGAGCGCCGTGTTCGTGCCCGCGATCCTCGTGATCGCCGCGATCACGCTGGGCGGCTGGCTGCTCGCGGGCGCGTCCGCCGAAACCGCGATTCTCAATGCGGTCGCCGTGCTGGTGATCGCCTGTCCGTGCGCGCTCGGGCTCGCCACGCCCGCCGCGATCATGGCGGGCACCGGGGTGGCCGCGCGCCACGGCGTGCTGATCAAGGACGCCGAAGCGCTCGAAACGGCGCACAACGTCGGCGTGGTCGCCTTCGACAAGACCGGCACGCTCACGCTCGGCCAGCCCTCGCTGACCGCGTTCGAGCCCGCCGGCGGCTTCGTGCGCAACGAGGCGCTCGCGCTCGCCGCCGCCGTGCAGCAGCACAGCGATCATCCGCTCGCGAAGGCCGTGGTGAAGGCCTACGACGACGCCTCGCAAGGCGCGCCGCTGCCCGCCGCCGCCGACGCGCGCGCAGT
>NZ_JAAGPN010000599.1:0-1044 GCF_017104805.1 Paraburkholderia sp. Ac-20347
TTGGATTACGTGAGCGCGTTCTTCGGCTGTCTGTACGCGGGCGTGGTGGCCGTGCCGGTCTATCCGCCGGAGTCGAAGCGCGAACAGCATCTCGCGCGTTTGCGCGGCATTGCGCGCGATGCGGGCGTGCGCTACGTGCTGACGACCGCCGCGCTGCACGAGCGTCACGCCGACGCCTGGGCGATGCTCGCGCCGGGCGCGGACGTGGTGGCCGTCGATACGCTAGACGCGCGCGATACGCCGTCCGGTGCGCCGCTGCATCCCGTGCGCGCGGACGATCTCGCGTTTCTCCAGTACACCTCGGGATCGACGGGATCGCCGAAAGGCGTGATGGTGAGCCACGGCAATCTGCTCGCCAACGAGATCGCGATCCAGGCGGGACTCGGCGTGCGCCCCGACGACGTGTTCGTGAGCTGGCTGCCGCTCTATCACGACATGGGGTTGATCGGCAGCCTGTTGCAGCCGGTGTTCAGCGGCATTCCGCTCGTGCTGATGTCGCCGCAATACTTTCTGGAGCGGCCGTTGCGCTGGCTCGACGCGATCGCGCGCCATCGCGGCACGATCTCGGGCGCGCCGGATTTCGCCTATCGGCTGTGCGCCGAGCGCATCAACGACGAGACGCGCGCGAAGCTTGATCTCTCGAGCTGGCGGCTCGCGTTTTCGGGCTCGGAACCGGTGCGGCGCGACACGCTCGACGACTTCGTCGCGCGCTTCGCGCCGGCGGGTTTCGACGCCGCCGCGCTCTATCCGTGCTACGGGCTCGCGGAGGCGACGCTGTTCGTCACCGGCGGCGTGCGCGGCGCGGGACTCGTCTCGCACGCGTTCAGCAGCGCGGCGCTCTCGGCGGGACGCGCCGAGGCGGCGCGCGCGGACGAAGCGGCCACCGTGCTGGTCGGCTGCGGCGCGGTGCAGGCCGGGCATCGCGTGGCGATCATGGCGCGTGCGGCAGGTGAGTCGCATGAAGCGCATGAAGCGGATGTCGAGCATGAAACGTCGCGCGCGGGCGAACGGCTCGCGGATGGCCGCATCGGCGAAATTCACGTG
>NZ_JAAGPN010000600.1:0-1009 GCF_017104805.1 Paraburkholderia sp. Ac-20347
AGCCGCATCGCGCGTCAGCGCGCGGTCGGCAACCGCACGGCGGCGCTGGTCGCCAGTGCGCGCGCGGCGCTCGCGGTGCTGCTGGTCGGGGCCGTGTGGATCGCCTCGGGCTGGACCGGCGGATCGACAGCGATCGTCGCGGTGGCGATCACGAGCACGCTGTTCGCGCTCGTGCCGGACCCGCCCACGGCCGCGTGGCAGATCTTCACGGGCTGCCTTGCGGGCTGGCTCGCGGGCTTCGCATTCAGCTTCTTCGTGCTGCCGTCGCTCGGCACGTTCGCGCTGCTCGCGGCGGTCGTCGCGATCCTCGTGATGATCGGCGGCTACGTGAACACGTTTCCGAAAACGGCCGTGCTCGGGCTCGGCTTCAACATCTACTTCTGCTTTATCGTCGGCATTTCCAATCCGGCGGCCTATAACCCGAGCGCCTACCTCGACACCGGTTTCGCGCTGCTCTGCGGCATCGCCACGGCCGCCGTCGCCTTCTCCGTGCTCGCGCCGCGCGCGGGCGAATGGATCGCGCGCCGCTATCTCGCGGAAGTGTGCGCGCTGGTCGCGAGCGACGCGCGCGACGGCGATCTCGACGACGACCTGCTCTACGCCTTCGAGCGCAAGCTGCGCGACTGCATCCTGCAGATCGCGGGCGCGCCCGCCGATCCGTGCGTCGATCGCGAGCACATGATTGCGTGGGCGTTCGCGGTCCTCGAAGCGGGCCGCGCGATGATCCTGATGCGGCTCGACACGCAGCAGATCGCGCCCACGCTGCCGCCCGCGTGGCCCGATCATCAAGCGGCCTGGCTTGCCGCGCTCGCCGATCTGTTCGATACGCCCACGCCCGAAAGCGCCGACCGCGCGCTGGCCGCCACGCGCGCCGCGCTCGACGCGCTGCCTGCCGGCATCGAGCCCGCCGCCGACACGCCCGTCGGTCCCGACTCCCTCGTTCGCTGCCGCATGCACGCCCTGCTCCAGTTCACCGAATTCGCCTTGCGCGACGACCCGCTCGCGATCC
>NZ_JAAGPN010000601.1:0-1029 GCF_017104805.1 Paraburkholderia sp. Ac-20347
TCAGAGCACCGTGAGCGGCGCGGGCAACGGCGCGCGCCGCGCGGTTCCTGGCGAAGACGCGGAAGCCGGCGATGCCGAAACCGAAGCCGTCGACCACGCCGCCAGCGCGCCAATCCAAACCGCCCACGTCTTGCCCGCGCCGGTCGTCGCGTGCAACAGGCCGCTCGCGCCACGCGCGATCTCGCGCCAGACCGACTGCTGAAACGCGAACGGCTGCCAGCCCTGCGCCGCGAACCACTGCGCGATGCGCGTCTCGATCGGCGTCTGCGCGGCGTGCGCGTCGTAGGCGAACGGCTCGGGCGTGAACGCGTCGGCGCTGGCCGCGTCGACTTTTTCCTGCGCCGCACGCGAACGCGGTATGCGGCGCGGACGCGCTTTGCGCGGCGCGGCTTCGGAGCTGTCGTCGGTGTGGGCGGCCGTATCGGCGTCCGAATCGGCGTTATTCGGCGCGCTCATGGTCGCGCCTCGTTCAGAAAGCCTTTGAGCATGTCCAGCGTGTCGGCGTCGTCGATCGACTTGTCGGTGCGCCAGCGCAGCATGCGCGGAAACCGCACGGCGATACCCGATTTGTGGCGCGGACTCGCCTGGATCCCCTCGAAGCCGATTTCGAACACGAGCGTCGGCGTCACGCTGCGCACCGGACCGAACTTCTCGACCGTCGTCTTGCGCACGACCGCATCGACCTTGCGCATTTCCTCGTCGGTCAGGCCGGAATACGCCTTGGCGAACGGCACGAGCGTGCGCGTGCCGTCGCGCTCGTCCCAGACCGCGAAGGTGAAATCGGTGTAGAGACTCGCGTGACGGCCGTGACCGCGCTGCGCGTAGAGCAGCACGGCGTCGATCGAATACGGCTCGATCTTCCATTTCCACCACGTGCCCGACGCCTTGGTGCGCCCCACGCCGTACATCGACGCGCGTTCCTTGAGCATCAGCCCTTCCACGCCGCGCGCACGGCTCTGCTCGCGCAGCGCGGCGAGCGCGGGCCAGTCCGACGCCTCGACGATCGGCGACACCCGCAGCAGGTCGAGC
>NZ_JAAGPN010000602.1:0-1096 GCF_017104805.1 Paraburkholderia sp. Ac-20347
CCCGCCGCGTCGCATCGCGAGGCCGCGCGCGCGGCACCGCAGGGCGAGACCGAAACGGCGCTCGCGCGATGCTGGGCCGCGCTGCTGGATCCGTCGAATGGCACAGACAACGCAGCGGACAACGCAGCCGCCGCGCCATCGCTGACGATCGCGCGCGACGACAGCTTCTTCGCGCTCGGCGGCCATTCGCTGGCGGCGATGCGGCTGGCGTCGCGCGTGCGTTCGCGCTGGTCGGTCGAGCTGCCGTTGCGCGAGATCTTCGCATCGCCGACGCTGGCCGCGCTCGCCGCGCGTATCGATGCGCGTATCGAAGCACAGCGTGCGGATTCGGATCGTGCTTCGAATCAGGCGTTGAACAAGGCCGAAAACGCTGAATCGGCCACGCCGCTGCACGCTCTCGCGGACCGCAGCGCCTTGCCGCTTTCGCTGATGCAGCAGCGCATCTGGGTCGTCGATCAACTCGCGGACCGCGCGCTCGCGTCGTACAACATGACGGCGGGGCTCGATCTTCGCGGCCCGCTCGACGCGTCGCTGCTGCAACGCAGCCTGGCCGCCTTGATCGCGCGTCACGAGGTGCTGCGCTCGGCCTTCTATGCCGACGACGAGGGCGATCCGGTGCTCAAGATCGCGCCGCGCATGGAGGTGTTGATGCCGGTGATCGAGCCGCTCGCGCATCTGAACAACTCCGCGAACAGCGATGCGAACAGCCACACAAACAGCGGCGAGAACGCGCGCGCCAAAGCCATCGCCCAGGCGCTCGACGACGCCGCGCGCACGCCGTTCGATCTGTCGCGCGCGCCGCTCGTGCGTGCGACGCTGCTGCGTTTCGAGGCCGCGCATCACGTGCTGATCGTGTCGCTGCATCACATCGTCGCCGATGGGGCGTCGGTGCATATCCTGCTCGACGAGCTGTGCGAGCTTTACCGCGCGCAACGCGACGACACGCCGCCCGCGCTCGCGCCGCTGGCCGTGCAGTACGCCGATTACGCGCACTGGCAGCGCGCGCGCTTCACGCCCGACGCGGTGCGCGAGGCGCAGCAGTTCTGGCGCGGCTATCTCGCCGATGCGCCGACGCTGCTGCCGCTGCCAACCGATC
>NZ_JAAGPN010000603.1:0-1087 GCF_017104805.1 Paraburkholderia sp. Ac-20347
GTCGTCGAGTCCGGCGAGCGTGAGCGGGCGCACCAGCGCGCCGCACAGCGCCGCGCAGACGAGCACGCGCGGCAGCAGCCACAGCGTCGTTTGCCAGTCCTGCTGCGCGAGCGCGCCGCCGCCCCAGATGAACATCGCCGCCAGCGAGCGCTCGTAAATGATCGACAGCGCGAGGCTCAGCGCGCCGCAATACAGGTTGACGATCATGCCGCCGAGCACGAGCGTGATCGGCGCGAATCTGCGCCGCCAGGCCAGCGCGAACACGAACAGCATCGCCAGCGCGCCGCCCGCGAGCGCGATGCCCGAGCGCCACGGCAGCAGCCACGCGGGCGCCCACAGCGTCGCGAGCAGCAACGCGAGATACGCGCCCGCCGAGACACCCACCGTCATCGGCTCGGCCAGCGGATTGCGCAAGACCTGCTGGAACACCACGCCCGCCAGCGCGAGCGCCGCGCCGCACAGCAGCGAGATCGCGAGGCGCGGCAGCCAGCTTTCGTGCACGACCATTTCGCGGATGTCGTCCACGTTCGGCGCGATCAGCGCGCGCATCCAGTCGCTCGCGGGCAGATGCACGGAGAGACCGTGCAACGTCAGCGCGATGGCGATAATCAGCAATCCGAACAATCCGATCAAGGGCGCGCGTGCGTGAGCTGTGCCCGCCGCGCGCGTCATCGGCAGATCATGCATGATGGCCCTCCGGTGCAAGCAGCACATCCGCGAGTTGACGCGCGAAGCGCGCGCCGCTGTAGAGCGCGCCGCCTTGCGAGACCTTCGGCATGCCCGCCACGCGGCCCGCGCGCACGAACGGCAGGCTGTGCCAGAGCACGCCCTGCGCGAGCGTCGCGCGCGCGGCGTCGGGCAGCGGGTCGATATAGACGAGGCGCGCGTGGGCCGCATCGGCGGTGTCGGCGGCATCGGCCAGACGCGTGAAGTCGGTCACCGCATAGCCGCGCGCGTTGGTCGGCCCGGTCCACGCGTTGCGCAGCCCCATGCGCGTCATCACATCGCCGAACAGACTGCCGGTTCCGTACACGAGCAGATGCCGGTCGTCGATAAACTCCACGACGAAAATCGGCGCGGCGCTCTC
>NZ_JAAGPN010000604.1:0-1005 GCF_017104805.1 Paraburkholderia sp. Ac-20347
GCGCGCCCGTGCGGTGCGGGTTGGCCGCCGCGCGCAAATCCATCCGCTCGACCGTGAAGCTGAAGCGGCGCGCGAGGCGCTCGCCCGGCGCGAGCACGGTCATGCCATGCGCGCCGCCGCCGCCCGCGAGATTGACCGCGTTGATCGGGTGATCGACGGGCTCGAAGCAGAAGAAGTTCTCGCCCGGCGGCGTGTAGAGCACGTAATAGTCGGTGTTCGCGCAGATCGACAGCGACAGGCGGCGGCGCTCCCAGACCACGGCCGCGCGTCCGCTCCAGCCGCTGAACGCGTGATTCACCATCTGCTCGGGCAGCGGATACGCGATGCCGAACTGCCAGGCGGGCGGCGCGGGCACGTGGCGCACCGGCAGCCAGTCGGCGCCCGAGAGCCACAGGCCGCTTGCGGGCGCGGAGAGTTCGGTGCTCGCGTCGCGCGCGAGGAACGGATGGACGCCCAGCCCGAACGGCAGCGCCTCGCGGCCCACGTTCTCCACTTCGAGCATCATGGCGAGCGTCGGGCCGTCGAGCACATAGGTGAGCGCCGCGCGGTATGCGTAAGGCTCGCCCTCGCTGCGGTCGAGCACGAGACGCACGCGCTCGCGCTCGGCACTTTCGACGCTCCAGTTCGCCAGCCAGCCGTCGCCGTGAATCGGCAGCGGCTCGCTCGCGCGGTTGCGGGCGATTTCGACGTCGCGGCCGCCGAACTGGAAGCGCCCGGCGGCGATCCGGTTGGAATACGGCAGCAGCGGATAGCACGCCAGTTCGTTCGGGTCCATGCGCGCGCTCACCTGCTCGCAGCGGCGGAACACGGGTTCGAGCGCGCCTTCGCTGCGCCAGTCGAAGCGCGTGATGCCGCCGCCCAGTTGCGGCGCGACGTCCAGACGGAGATACGCGTTGGTGAGAGTGACGCAGGCCACGTCGCCGGTACCGGCCGCGCCGATTGCCACGGCGGACGTGCTCGGCCCCGGCATGACGGGATGCGTGGTCGCTTCCAGCCGCGCGCGGC
>NZ_JAAGPN010000605.1:0-900 GCF_017104805.1 Paraburkholderia sp. Ac-20347
ACGCCGGATGGCGCGTGAAGGCGTGCATCGGCGAGGTCATCGGTCCCGTCCTGCGGACACAGCGCCGGATGCGCGAGGTCGCGCTCGATCAGCGCGAGACGCGCCAGTTGCGGCAGGCTCGCGGCGTCCTGCGGGCCGTCGGCGAAACGTTGCAGCCACGCTTCGAGCGGCGCGAGCCAGTCGCGCAGCACTTCGAGGTGCAGACGGTAATGGGCGAGCGAGGGCGCGCCCACGGCAAGCGGCATCACCCGCTCGACGGCCTCGTGGCGCGCGGCGGTTGCGAGGCGCAGGGCGCCGAGGACATCGACGAACGAGGATTCGGCAGCGGATCGGATAGCGGTCACGGGACGGGTCCTGATAAGCGAGACAAGCAAAACAAGCACAACAACGGCAAAACATGATGACGTTCGGGCGATGATCGGGCCGGTCTGCGTGGCTCTGCATCATACCGGCGCGACGCGGCCTTGCGTGTCTGGCGCGCCCCAATTATCGCGCTGCCAGCACGATCGGGCGTGAACGCGCGCAAGCGCGTCAGCCGGTCATCGGTGGGGATTGGCGCAGATTTCGTGCCCGGAGGCGCTGCGCGAGGAGATTGGACGACTGGCGCGGACGCCGGCGGGTCTCCCGCCGGGTCTTTATCGAGGTCGGGTGCGGGAAATCTACGAAAGCGCCGCCAACGGCAAGCTCTGAGGCTCGCCACCCGCGCCCGCGCCGGTCATCGGCGCACAGCCGAGCCGCCAGGTATTGCGCCCGGCGCGCTTGGCCTCGTACATCGCCGTATCGGCGATCGCGAGCAGATCGGCGGCTTCCACGCCCGCGTCGTGAATCGCCACGCCCACGCTCGCGCTGGCGTCGACCAGCACGCCGCCCGTCACGAACGGCCGCGCGAGCGCGCGGCAA
>NZ_JAAGPN010000606.1:0-249 GCF_017104805.1 Paraburkholderia sp. Ac-20347
AACACTATAACATACTACTAGAGTCAAGTAACATCACGTTAGATCGTCTTGTACGTATCAGTACGACATGACATCATCTTCTAGACACATCACCACTGTGCTTAGTGTACACGCTAGTACATGTCTGTATGATGGACTCAGCTCGTACCGATTGTGTAGTTCTCTCGTTGTAGAGCTATCTGTCTTTTTTTTGTTTTCCTCCTCACCTCGTCCTTCTCTTTTTTTTTTTTTTTAATGATCCGCCCACCC
>NZ_JAAGPN010000607.1:0-462 GCF_017104805.1 Paraburkholderia sp. Ac-20347
GAAAAAAAAAAAGACAGAAATACATTATACGAAAAACATGTCTTATGCATCTAACACATATGCACACGTGTCCATTGTGTTTGTAAGTGCACAAACATCATACATACATAGGACACGTCCTAGTTGATTTAGTACGTACTATGCTAGAGCTATATATAACGTTGCAATTGCGATCGTGTGAGTAACATCATACTGTCTGCGTCATCTATCTATAGTATTACATGATATCATGGTACAGTGAGAGTCAGCAGTATGCTGAGTGCGCACAATGAGAGGGAGCCATCAGTAGATTGATGTACGATTGATGCATGTACGCGAGAAGATGAATACTTAGCTACTCAGTATTAGCATCTGAGCTTCTAGTTGTCTGTCGTGGGCGAGCATGGCGGGTCAAGTCTCAGCTGACGTTGCTGTTTGTAACAGAAACAACTTCTAATGATATTTCATTTTTTTTTTTTTTTC
>NZ_JAAGPN010000608.1:0-1039 GCF_017104805.1 Paraburkholderia sp. Ac-20347
TTGCTCACATTTATCAGTATCAAAAATTGATGAAATATGCTAAAATTGGGAAAATATGTCCTAATTTTGCAAGGGCGAAATAAGCCACTTTAATCAGCTTGGGGGCTGTATGTCTGATAAAAATCCACAATTTTCACGCATTTTATTAAAACTATCGGGTGAAGCGTTGGCTGGCTGTCGTGATATGGGCATTGATGCTAATATCTTGGATCAACTGAGCCTATCCATTGCACATCTTCGAGGGCTGGGTGTTCAAGTTGGTATTGTTGTTGGTGGTGGCAATTTGTACCGTGGCAGCACTCTACAAAAACAAGGGTTGGTTGGTCGTGTGACAGGTGACCAAATGGGCATGCTAGCTACCGTGATGAATGGTTTGGCGATGCGTGATGCTTTGGTACGCCGAAATATTAAAACTCGCCTAATGTCAGCGATTGCCATTGATACAGTAGTTGAGTCATATTCTAGCCGTGATGCGATACGCCACTTAAATAATGGCGAGGTGTGTATCTTTGTGGCAGGTACGGGTAATCCATTTTTTACCACAGATACCGCAGCGTGCTTGCGTGGCATCGAGATTGAAGCAGGACTAATTTTAAAAGCCACCAAAGTTGATGGTGTTTATGATAAAGACCCAACAACCGATGATGATGCGGTTAAATTTGACAGTTTGAGTTTTGATGAAGTGCTTGAAAAAAAGCTTGGTGTGATGGATTTAACAGCGATTGCGTTATGCCGAGAACATAATGTACCGCTACAAGTATTTGATATGAATAAACCAAATGCGCTATTGAATGTGGTTATGGGTGAGGCTGAAGGTACACGAGTTTATCACTAAGCTTAGCATTTATACCTTAATATTCATATAAAATTTATTTATATGAAATATGTGAGATAAAATTGAGTTAAAAATTTAGACAATTGTGATGATTAAGGAAATTTTATGATTAATGAAATTAAAACAGATGGCGAAAGCCGCATGCAAAAATCTATCGAAGCTTTGGAAGCTGCTTTTAGTAAGCTGCGTACGGGTCGAGCCCAT
>NZ_JAAGPN010000058.1:0-39145 GCF_017104805.1 Paraburkholderia sp. Ac-20347
GCTCGCGGCCACGCGTTTCGGCTGCGCGCTGGCCGGCATTTCGGTGACGCGGCCGGGCACCGCGCCGTCCATGCCCACGCGCGCGGAAGTGGACGCGATGCTCGCGCGCACGCCCGTCGCGGCGCATTGAAGCGCAAATAAGGCGCGGCGCGCGCTGACGCACACGCAAAGGATGATGTCCATGAAGGCTTCGTTTTTGGCTCGATGTTTCGGCGACCGGCAACTGAATTTTCTGCTGGCCGTGAATCTGCTCGTCGTGCTGGTCGCGATCGCGATTTCGCACGGCCAGTTCGTCGGCATCGACAATCTGCAGTCGATGGGTTCGCAGTTGCCCGAAGTGGCGCTGCTTGCGCTCGGCATCATGCTGTCGATGTTGTCGGGCAACGGCGGCATCGATCTGTCCGGCGTGGGGCTCGCGAATCTCTCGGGCATGATCGCGGCGCTGATCGTGCCGCATGTCGTGAGCGGCGACGATTCGCCTGTGCTCTACACGGCGCTGTTCTGCGTGATCGTGGTGGGCATGGGTTTGATCGGCGGGCTGCTCAACGGCGTCGTGATCGCGCGGCTCGGCCTCACGCCGATTCTCTGCACGCTCGGGACGCAACTGCTGTTCACGGGCATTGCGGTGGCGCTGAGCAACGGCGCGTCCGTGCACGTCGACTATGTCGAACCGCTCGCGGATATCAGCAACGGCAGCTTCTTTCAGGTGCCGATTTCGTTTCTGCTGTTCGTCGCGGTGGTGATCGTGCTCGGCTGGCTGCTGCGGCGCACGCCCTTCGGTCTGCGGCTCTATCTGATGGGCACGAATCAGCGCGCCGCGTTCTATGCGGGCATTCCGCGCGCGCGCATGTTGATTACCACTTACGCGATGTGCGGCGTGCTCGCGTCGCTCGCGGGCCTCGTGAGCGTCTCGCACACGCTCAGCGCGAAATGGGATTACGGCAATTCGTATCTGCTGATCGCGATCCTGATTGCGGTGATGGGCGGCGTGAATCCGTCGGGCGGCTATGGACGCATCATCTGCGTGTTTTTCGCCGCGACGGTGCTGCAATTCCTGTCGAGCCTGTTCAACCTGATGGGCGTGTCGCAATTCTTCGGCGATTGCGCGTGGGGCTTTTTGCTGCTGCTCTCGCTGGCCTTCGCGGGTGCGGAACGCGTGCGCTCGATCTTCGGACTCGGCGCGGCGCAGGGCGCGCGCAAGCGGCCCGGTTGAAGCGGAGCAACGCAAGCGGAACAACGCAAGCAGAGCAACGACAGCATAGCGATACAGCGCGCGGACATCGGGCCTCGGGCGTCCGCCGCCAGACATTTCGGGGCGACAGCGAACAACAAGGAGACAACATGAAGCTCAAACGACTCAGCATGGCGCTCGCGGCGGGCGCACTCGCGGCGGGCACGTTCGCCGCTGCGCAGGCGCAGGACAAGCAGACCATCGTCACGGTGGTGAAGGTGACCGGCATCAGCTGGTTCAACCGCATGGAAGAGGGCGTGAAGGAGTTCGGCAAGGACAATCCGAACATCACCGTCTATCAGACCGGCCCGGGACGCGCCGACGCCGCGCAGCAACTGAAGATCATCGACGACCTGATCGCGAAGAAAGTGAGCGCGATTGCGGTGGTGCCCTACGATCCGCCCACGCTCGAACCGGCGCTCAAGAAGGCGATGGATCGCGGCATCAAGGTCGTCACGCACGAAGCCGACAACGAGAAGAACACGATGGTCGACGTCGAGGCCTTCGACAACAGCGCCTATGGCGCGGCGCTCAACGACCGTCTCGCGACCTGCATGCACAGCGAAGGCAAGTGGGCGACGCTGGTCGGCTCGCTCGGCAGCCGCTCGCAGGTGCAATGGGCGAACGGCGGCATCGACAACGCGAAGAAGAAGTATCCGAAGATGCAGCTCGTGGAGACCAACCTCGAAACCAATAACGACGGTGAGCGCGCCTATGAAGTCGCGAAGGAAACGCTGCGCAAGCATCCGGACCTGAAGGGCTTCCAGGGTTCGTCGTCGCTCGACGTGATCGGCATCGGCCGTGCGGTCGAGGAAGCGGGCCTGCAAGGCAAGATCTGCGTGTACGGCACGGGTCTGCCGACCGAGGCGGGCAAGTACCTCGAAAGCGGCGCGATCAACGGCATCGCGTTCTGGGACCCGAAGCTCGCGGGCATGGCGATGAACAAGATCGCGAAGCTGCTGCTCGATGGCAAGACCGTGGAGAACGGCGCGAATCTCGGCTTGCCGGGCTACGAGAAGGTGACGGTGTCGAAGGGTCCGGGCAAGGGCATCATCGTGCGCGGCCAGGGCTGGGTGAGCGTCGACAAGTCGAACTACAAGCAATATAACTTCTGATCGCACGACGTTGACGTAGGCGTTGAACGTGGCGCGCGTTGTCGCAACGAAGCGAAGCGCGTGCCGCGCGATCGAAGCAAGTGACCGGATCGGGATGAGTGAGGATATGGCTTCGGAACCGTTATTGCAGGTGCTCGGCGTGCACAAGCGCTTCACGGGCGTGCACGCGCTGCGCGGCGTCACGCTCACGTTCGAGCGCGGGCAGATCTATCACCTGCTCGGCGAGAACGGCTGCGGCAAGAGCACGCTCATCAAGATCATCTCGGGCGCGCAGCCGCCCGACGAAGGCGAGATCGTGATCGACGGCGCGCATCATGCGAGTCTGTCGCCGCTCGAATCGCTCGCGGCGGGCATCGAGACCGTCTATCAGGATCTCTCGCTGCTGCCGAACATGAACGTGGCCGAGAACGTCGGCCTCACGGCTGAACTCGCGGAACATGGCGGGCGCCTCTCGCGCACCTTCGACCGGCGCGAACTCGCGCGCACGGCGGCGCGCGCACTCAACGCAGTGGGCCTGCCCGGCGACGCCGATTTCCAGGCCACGCTGATCGAACAATTGCCGCTCGCGACGCGCCAGCTCGTGGCGATTGCGCGCGCCATCGCGAGCGAGGCGAAGTTCGTCATCATGGACGAACCCACGACCTCGCTCACGCAAAAGGAAGTGACGAACCTGATTGCCGTGCTCGCGCAGTTGCGCGCGAGCGGCGTAACCGTGCTGTTCGTGAGCCACAAGCTCGACGAATGCTATGCGATCGGCGGCGAAGTGATCGTGCTGCGCGACGGCCAGAAGGTCACGCAAGGACCGATCACGAATTACACCAAGGCGCAGCTGAGCGAACTGATGACGGGCCGCGCGCTGTCGACCGAGCGCTATCGCGCCGCGTCGGCGGATGCGAACGTCTTGCTCGACGTGCGTGGTCTCGCGCGCGCCGGCGCGTTTCGCGACGTGTCGTTCACGCTGCATCGCGGCGAGATTCTCGGCATCACGGGGCTGCTCGATTCGGGCCGCAACGAACTCGCCCGCGCGCTCGCGGGCGTCGCGCCCGCGCAAAGCGGCAGCATCACGCTCGAAGGCCAGACCATCGCGCTCGCCACGCCCGCCGACGCCAAACACGCGCGCATCGGTTATGTGCCGGAAGATCGCCTGAACGAAGGGCTCTTTCTCGACAAGCCGATTCGCGACAACGTGATCACCGCGATGATTTCCAGCCTGCGCGACCGCTTCGGCCAGATCGACCGCGTGCGCGCCCGCGCGCTCGCCGAAGACACCGTGAAGGAATTGCAGATCGCCACGCCGAACGTGGAGAAGGCCGTGCAGTCGCTTTCGGGCGGCAACCAGCAGCGCGTGCTGATCGGCCGCTGGCTCGCGATCGATCCGCGCGTGCTGATTCTGCATGGCCCGACCGTGGGCGTGGACGTGGGCTCGAAGGACATCATCTATCGCATCATGCAGCGGCTTTCGGAGCGCGGCATCGGCATTCTGCTCGTGAGCGACGACTTGCCGGAACTGCTGCAAAACAGCGACCGCGTGCTGATGATGCGTAAAGGGCGCATCGCCGAGGAGCATCGCGCCGAAGGTTTGACCGAAGCCGAACTGTATCGCGCGTTGCTCGCGGAGGCCGCGTGATGCCCGCCGCGCATTCAATGCCGTTTAGCCCGATGAATCATACGCAGCAGGCAACCGCATGAGCATGAATCAGACCATGAGCACGTCCAACACCGTCGAAGTCGCGCGTCAGTCGCCGCCGCTGAACTGGCGCGCCAAACTTGCGCGCAATCCCGAGTGGTTCACCGGCACGCTGATCGTCATTACCTGCGTGGTCGTGGCGTCGATCAATCCGCGCTTCTTTCAGTGGGCCACGCTGTTCGATCTGCTGCATTCGGCGACCACGACCTCGCTGTTCGCGCTCGGCACGCTCGTGGTGCTGGCGTCGGGCGGCATCGACGTGTCGTTCACGGCCATCGGCGCGCTCACGATGTACGCGATCACCAAGGCCGTGTTCGCCTGGTGGCCCGATGCGCCGTTCGCGCTGATCCTCGTCGCGGGCGCGGTGGGCGGCGTGTTGCTCGGCATGATCAACGGGCTACTCGTACATCGTTTGCAGGCGCCTTCGCTGATCGTGACGATCGGCACGCAGTATCTGTATCGCGGGGTGCTGCTGACTTTCGTCGGCACGGTGTTCTTCATGAATATCCCGCACAGCATGGATCATTTCGGGCGCATTCCGCTGATCGCCTACAAGACCGCCGACGGGCTCAACGCGGTGCTGCCCGCGTCCGCGATCGCGCTCGTGCTGGCCGCGCTGCTCACGTGGTGGCTGCTCAATCGCACGATGATGGGACGCGGCGTCTACGCGATGGGCGGCAGCACGGCGATCGCGGAACGCCTCGGCTTCAATCTGCGCGCGATCCGTCTGTTCGTGTTCGGCTATACGGGTTTTCTGGCGGGCGTGGCGGGCATTCTGCACGTCTCGAACACGCGGCTCGCCAATCCGTTCGATCTGGTGGGTTCGGAACTCGACGTGATCGCCGCCGTGATTCTGGGCGGCGCGCGCATCACGGGCGGCAGCGGGACGGTGGTCGGCACGCTGCTGGGCGTGGCGCTCGTCACGCTCATCAATAACGTGCTGATTCTGATCGGCGTGCCGAGCACCTGGCAGAAGGTGGTGATCGGCGCGTTCATTCTGGTTGCGGGGACGTTGTTCGCGCTGCGCCGGCGCGGCTGAGTTTTATCGACGTCGTCAACAAACCAGCAAACGGGCGGCCGCGTAGTGCGCGGGCCGCCCGTCGCGCATTCAGGCCTTGCTGCGTTTGCGCGGCGCGGCGCCTTTCTCGGTGATGACCGACGCGAAGTCGCCCATCTGCGCGAATCGCCACGCTTTGACGACGCCGATTTTGCTTGCGTCCGCAACGAGATGGCTTTCGACGGCGCTGGCCATCGCGGCCTGCTTGAGCGCCACTTCGTGGAAATTCCAGCACGTCACGCCGCGCGTTTCGTCGAGGCCGCCCGCTGAAATAAAGGCCTTGTTGATGCCCATGCGGCGCAACATCTCCAGGCTTTCGTCGCCCGCGAACGAGTCCGACGACGGCACGTACACGCCGCCCAGCAAGATCATGCGGACGTTGGGCATGCGCCGCAGCACTTCGGCCACATTCAGCGAATAGCACACGGCCGTGATCTGCAGATGCGCGGGAATCAGGCGCGCGAACGCGGCAAGCGTGGTGCCGCAATCGATGAAGATGGTGTCGTTCTCGGCGATCAGACGCGCTGCATGCGCCGAGGCCTGCGCCTTGGCCGCCGCGAAGTGATCCTTCTCGTGTTCGAGCGAATAGCCGGCGGCGTTGGGCACGTGCTCGGCGCTGACGATATAGCCGCCGAGATAGGTGAAGCGCTCGGGATTCGCGCCGATGTCGCGTCGCACGGTCATTTCGGACACGCCGAGCAGCGCGGCCGCGTCCTTCAGATGCATGACGTTGTGTTGGGCGAGCGCGTCGGCGAGCGCCTGCAGCCGGTCGGGTTTGGCCATGTGATCGTCCGCCTTGCGCGCCGGGGAGGGGCGCAAAATCCGTTAGATTTGTATCGATAACTTGATCGGATTATAACAAGGCGGGATGCTCGTGTGACCGGCAATGCAGGTTTGCGCGGGTTTTTAAGCGTGTTTTATGCGTGTTAAGCGATGCGTTACGACGTGCGCTCGGGCAGCGCGGAAGCTGCGGGCAACACGATGCGGATGCAGGCTTCGTCGTCGCTGAACGCGCCCGTGAGCGTGCCGTCGTGACCCTTGACGATCGCGTGCGCGATATATAGCCCGAGGCCGAGTCCGCCGCGATTCGACGGATTGTCGAGCGAGCCGCTCTTGAACGGATCGAGCAGCCGTTCGAACGGCACGGCCGGACGCTCGAGCAGACGATTGCGGATCTCGATGCGCGGCCCTTCGGGCGTGAGCGTGGCGGCGAGCGTGACGCTTTCGCGCGCGTCGCCGTGCTTGCGCGCGTTGCCGAGCAGGTTGGTGAGCGCCTGCGCAAGCCGGTCCGGGTCGATATAGGCGTTGCCGAGATCGCCGTCGATGTGCACGTCGAGCACCATGCCCGGATGCGCGAGGCGCGTCTGTTCGGCGACCGATTCGAGCAGCTCGCGCAACGGCGCGTCCTCGCGCTTGAGGCCGAGCCCCATGCCCGAGCGGATGCGGCTCACGTCGAGGATATAGCCGATCAGCGACTGCATGCGCCGCGTCGAGCCTTCCACGCGCTTGACCGTGTCGTTGCCGGTGGCGAGGCCGCGCCCCATCAGCAGCATCGCCATGTTGATGGTCTGGATCGGATCGCGCAGATCGTGGCCGAGCGTGGCGAGCAGCGTGGTTCTCGCGCGCTCCGATTCGCGCATCTGCACGAGCGCGATTTCCTGCAGGATCGAGCGCAGTTCGCGCGCGGCCAGTTGATCGAATTCGCTCCAGTCGCGGCAACGGCCGTTGACGGTCTGCTTCCAGACTTCGAACGAGCCGCGCGGCGTGAGGCGCGGGCCGTTCGGGCCTTGCGCCACGACCTTGTCGGGCGGCCCGGCCCAGTGAATCGTTTCGACCAGTTCGTCGCGCAGCCACACGATCGTGATGCGGCTGTCGCCCTGCATCTGGATCGCGAGGCAGCCCGCCGCGCGGCTCGCGGCGAGTCCTTGCGCGAGCGTTTCGGGCAGCGCGTCGGCGGCGCTCGCGCAGGCAAGATGGTCGACGCCCGTGCGCGCCATGTGCTGGGCGAGTTCGAGCAGCGTCTCGCGGCTCACGGCGACGGCGTTTTTGCCGCGCAGCACCACTTCGTTATCGACGACGAGCGCGAGCGCTTCGCAGTCGACGAGCGCGGCGATGTCGGGCGCGGCGCGCGCGAGTCCGGCGAGCGGCGCATCGGCTTGCGCGAGTTCACCGGCGATGCGCGTGCGCAGATCGTGGATGCGGCGGTCGGCGTCGGCGCGCTGGGTGGCCTCGATCTGGCCGACCAGAATCGACACGATCTGCGTGAGCACCGTCGACGAAAGCCGCACCGCATGCGACGCGCGATAGGGCGTCATGTGATGGCAGGCGAAGAGACCCCAGAGCTTGCCGTCGCGGATGATCGACACGCTCATCGACGCCGCCACGCCCATGTTGCGCAGATACTCGATATGGATCGGCGAAACGCTGCGCAGCACCGAATGGCTCAGGTCGAACGGCATGCCCGTTTGCGGATGCACGGGCGGTTCGATCGGCACCGGCTCGGCGTTCACGTCGGCGATCAGGCGGATCGGATTGAGCACGTAGAGGCGGCGCGCCTGCTGCGGAATATCGCTCGCGGGATAGCGCTGTTGCAGGTAGGCGGGCAGGTCGTCGCGCTTCGCTTCGGCGATCACTTCGCCGCTGCCGTCGGCCATGAAGCGATAGCCCATCACGCGGTCGAAGCCGGTCATCGCACGGATCGCTTCGGCGGCGGCCTGCAGCAACTGCCGGACGTTTTCGTGGCGCGCGGCCTGCAAACGCTGGATCGCGCGCTGCGCGAACAGCGCGAATTGCGTGGCGGCCGGCGACTTCAGGCTGATCTGTTCGAACTCGACGACGAGCGTGTCGTCGGTCCAATGCATGATGAGGTCGAAGCGCTCGCCCGTCGCGCCCTTGCACTCGACGCTCTCGCTCGTCATCTCGCGGTCGGCGAGCGCGGCGCGGATCGTCTGGCGCGAGAGCGGGCTCAGGTGCAGGTCGGTGATCGGCTCGCCCAGTTCGGGCACGGCGCCGAGCCACTCGCGCGCGTTGGCGCTGCGCGCGGTCAGGCGGCCTTGCGTGTCGAAACACAGCAGCGCGCCATGCGGCTGGACGCGGCCCAGCAGATGAATCGGCTCGCGGTCGCAGTTCGCGACGATTTCGGCGATTTCGGGCTTGTTCAAGGTCGGGTGGCTTCGGCTCGGACGGACGCGCGCAGAGGGCCTGCGGATTTCGCGTGACTTTCGCATTGTCCGCGAAGCATGCGCGCGCTGCCAAGGAGAATCGTGGCGCGGGGCGCGATCCGATGCGCTGCGATTACGTGAGCCGATGCGGCGAGGGGAACGGGCGAGGGGCGTTCGTCGCGCGATGCGTTGTGGGTGCGCGATGGGTGCGCTGCGGGTGCGCGCCCGCTGTGTCGCTCAGGCGCCCGTGCGCTCCGACTGCCGCGTGGCGAGCGCTTCTGCCTTGCGCGCGGGTGCTTGCGCGGACATCTTCGCAAGCAGGGCGGGCAGCGCGCGGAAGGTCAGCACCGAACCGGCCACGGCGAGCAGCAGCGGGAACAGCAGGTCGTGGCTCGCGTGCGTGAACTCGACGATCAGCACGATCGCGGTGAGCGGCATCTGCATCGACGCGGCGAGGAACGCGCCCGCGCCGATCAGCGCGCACGCACCGGGCGCCATGCCGGGCAGGAAATGATTCCAGACGCCGCCGAGCACGACCGCGAGCAGCGCGCCGTTCGTCAGGCCCGGCGTGAGCAGGCCGCCTTCGGCGCCCGCACGCAGCGTCGACGCTTCGATGGCCACCTTGAGCACGAGCAGCGCCGCCGCGAGTCCGATGCCGAGTTCGCCGCCGAACGAAAGCGACGCCGCGCCCTTGCCGTTGCCCGCGAGTTGCGGAAAGACCATCGTCAGCGCGCCGATTGCCGCGAAGTTCAGCACCGAGAGCGCGACGAGATTCACGCCGCGCGGCGCATGGGCGCGCGCGCTCGACGTCAGTTGCACGAAGCCATAGGCGGCGAGGCCGAACAGCGGCCCGCAGACGGCGGCCCAGATCAGTAGTGGCGCGCTCGCCACGAAGGCGGGCACGACGTATTGCTGCTCGTTGCCGAGGCCGCTCCAGGCGACGACGGCGGCGACCGTCGAGGTCACGAGCGCGGCGATCATCGCGCGCGGCGCGAAGGTGCCGAGCAGCACTTCGAGCACGAATACGGCGCCGCCGAGCGGCACGTTATAGACGGCCGCGAGGCCCGCGCCCGCGCCGCAGGCCACGATCAGGCGGCAGTCGTCGCTGGTGAGACCGGCGCGATGCGCGAGGCGTCCGGCGAACAGCGAGCCGATTTCGCGCGGCGCGACTTCGCGGCCGAGCGGCGAACCGAGCGCCACGGTCACGATCTGCAGCAGCGCGTGCACGACGGTGCTCACGAACGGCATACGCGGATCGGCCGAGGCCACCGCCTTGCGGATGCTCACGAGCGGCTTGCCGTATCGATACAGCGCGGCCCAGCCGAGACCGGCGACGAGCCCGCATGCGCTCAGCACGATCAGGCGGCGCAGCGGCGCGGCGGCGCTCACGCCATCGAGAAAGCTTTCGTGGCCGACGAGCTGCCCGAGGCTGTAGCCATAAGAGACGTGCTGGACGAAGTGCAGCAGCAGCGCGAGCGCCATGCCGCCCAGGCCCGCGCCGACGCCAGTCAACACGGTGACGAGCGCGAAAGCGAGTGGTTTGCTGGGTGCGGCGGTGGCGGGACGAGCGTTCATGGCGGCTGCCTGGGGCATCGGGTTATTGATTACGGGATAACCCGCATGCTACCGGCTCGCGCGTATGTTTGTGGTGACTTATTTTGATAGATTGATGAGCTTGACGCATAGACGCTGCCGCTCAAGCGCCGTGCCGACTCCGGGTAAAGCGTTGCTCGGTGACTTTCGTGCCCCATTGATCGCCTTCGGCTTCGCTGACGAGGCTGAATCCGAACGATTCGTAAAGATGGCGCGCCGCGTGCAGGCCTTTGAAGGTCCACAAATACGTTTCGTTGAAACCCGCGTCGTCGACGAATTGCATCGCCTGGGTCATCAGTTGCCGCCCGACGCCCGAGCCGCGCAGGCTGTCGTCGACGATGAACCAGCGCAGGTGCGCGACGCCGCTCGCCAGGTCGCCGTCGATGGCCAGCGATGCGAGTGCGCGGCCGTTCTCCACATAGAGCCAGAGCGCCTTGCCGGCGGCGGGCAACGCGCCCGCGAATGTGGCCAGCTCGGTCGCCACGCGCTGCTCGAAGAATGCGCCGAAGCCCCAATGCGCCGAATAAAACCGCGCGTGCAGGCTCGCGATATCGCCGATACAGCCTGGCTGGTAGCCGTCGACGATGGCGCCGTCGCGCGCGGAATCGGCGGGTTTCGGGCCTGACGCCGGGCCGGACTTCTGGTTGGGGTTGTCCTGTGAGAGCGCATCGGCGTAGAGCGCGAGCGAGCGCACGAGCGCGTGCTGCTCCGACGGCACCATGCGCCGCAGCGCGTGCGAGACCTGATCGGTGGCGAAGCGGTCGATGCGCTGGCGCAGCGTTTCGCCCGCAGGCGTCAGATGCAGCAGCGACGAGCGGGCGTCTTCGGTGGAGGCGGTGCGCTGCACGAAACCGGCCGCTTCGAGTCGCGCGACCTGGCGGCTGGTGTTCGATTTGTCGAGACGCAGGATCTGGCCGAGATCCTTTGCGCTGATGCCGGGCGTCGCGCCGATCTCGATGACGGCGTGCACGGCCGAAGGCGCGAGGTCGCTATCGGCGAGTGTTGTGCGCATAAAGCCCAGTTCGCGCACCAATTTCCGCGAAAAATCGCGTATTTCGAGAATCGTGCTGTCTCGGGGCGTGGCGGGAACATCGACGAAATCCATGGCGCGACTCGCATTGAACGTGTGAATCGTCAATATAGTTGCGAGTCGCAACCAATTCAAGCGGGAAATCGATGGCGGGGCGTCGAGTGGCGTCGAGCAGCGTGGATGAGCGTCAGCGCGCCTTAGCTTTGTCCCGAATGGCGCAGCCGTTTGAGCACGAGCACGCAGAGCGCAGGCAGATGCACCACGCCCATGCCCGTGGCGATCACGGCCCACGGCGGCGCGGCGGGCCCGGCCAGCATCGCGGAAATCACGCCGAACGCGAGCCCGACGAGCAGCAGCACCGCGTGGGCGATCACGCGTTTGCGCAATCCGGCCGTGTAGCGCGGCAGCGTTACGTGGACCCAGGCGACGATCAGCAGGGCAACGGTGGTCACGGCGGGAAACATACGATTTTTCTACCTTCTCTACGTTCGATCGACAGATATAGCGTGTTCCACGCGATGCCGCAACGCACGCAGGCGGGCATCGCGATTGCGCTGAAACGGGCAGTCAGAGGTCGCGAGCTTTCAACGGAGGGCAGCCATCATGAACGACGAACGCGAAGAACGCATCCGCCGCCGCGCGTATCAGCTTTGGGAAGACGACGGCTCGCCCGAAGGCAAGGCCGACGAGTATTGGGGCCGCGCCGAAAAGCAGGTCGCCGCCGAATACGATGCCGAGGGCGAAGTGTCGGACGTCGCCACCGATCAGGCGGCCAAGCGCCGTCACGCCGGCGCGCCGCTTCAGGAGGCGGATGTGATGCCGCCCGCCGAACTCGCGCGCGACAAACGGCGCGGCTGATCGGGCAGTTGATCGGGCGGCTGTTTGACCGCTGAAAGCTGGCGGAAAGGGCCCCGCACGCGCTTGCCAGCCGAGCCGTTCGCGCGAACGGATGCTAGGCACGGGTGCTAAACTCGTGCGCAGGAGATGGCATTCCTCCTGCATTTTCCCCAACCGCCGGACCGGTCGCTTTGCTTCCTGCTCCGGCTGATGATGCCTGCGAGTCCTGGGTCGGGACATTGCAGGCTTGCGCCTGGCGTGTCACCGCCCAGCGTGTTTAGCGCATCGACCATCGCGCACGCGTCGGAGAGAGCCATGCAAGGCAGCCAACTGACCATTTACGTAGCGAACCAGACCCATCGCGTTCATCACCATCCCATCGTCGAATGGATCCTCGACGAAGCGCGTCAAGCCGATATTCCCGGCGCGACAGTCCTCGCGGTGGCCGAGGGCATCGACACGCAGGGGCGCTATCATGCGGCGCGTTTCTTCGAACTGGCCGAGCAATCGGTGGCGATCACCTTGATTGCCGACGATGCGAGCATCGACGTGTTGCTCGACAAGCTCGCGGGCGCGGGCGTGCGTCTGTTCTACACACGAGCGCCGATCGAATACGACTCGCTGGGCGAGAACGCAAGCGTCGAAGAAAACGACGACGCAAGCGACGTCGCGTAGAACGGCTCGCGAACCCGGCACGAACGTCGGCGCCGCGGCCGGTGGACTAGAATGGAAACGTATCCCGCAGGCATTCCGCCACGCGGCCGAGGCGCGTCATGCACGGCTATCAGCTCACGTTCTACACCGAACAGAATTGCCACCACGGTCATCGGACGGTGTGTGAATGGCTGCTGCACGAAGCGAAGCAACTCGGCATTCAGGGCGCGACCGTGATTCATTGCGCGCAAGGCACCGGCCACGCGGGCGAGCATCACGCGGCGCATCTGCTCAAGCTCGCCGACCAGCCCGTGCAGATCATGCTCGCCGTCACCGAGGACGAAGCCGAGCGCCTGCTCGAAGCCGTCAAGGCCGCGCAGGTGAAGGTGTTCTACACGCGCTCGCCAGTCGAGTTCGGTCTGATCGGCGAACACGCGCCGCCGGGCGCGACGAAGCGCTTCGCCCTGTTCGGACGCAAGCCGCACTGAGTCCGCGAACCCGGTTCACGGCTTCATCCGCCGCAATTTGTTCAGTTGCGGCGCGCAGGCTTGTCGCATAAAATCGCGGCTCTTTCGGAGATGGCATTCCTCCCGTAACCGCACCGCTTCCCGGCGGCGCTGATGATGCCTACGAGTTCCTGGGTGCAGGAGGTCGTGGGCCGTCCATGCGACGTCTCCTGTCGCCCGGGTTTGACGTCGACTCAAACCTGGATCGCAATGAAATACCTGAAGTCTCTCGAATCGTTCGCGATGGTCGTGTACCTCGCGCGCTGGCTGCTGCTTTCCTGCGTGCTCGGCGCGCTCGCGGGCACGGCCTCGGCGGTGTTCCTCTTCGCACTCGATCTCGCGACCGGCACGCGCGTCGCGCATCCCTGGCTGCTGTGGCTCCTGCCGTTCGCGGGTCTCGCGACGGGCTGGGTGTATCTGCGCTTCGGCCAGTCGGTCGAGGGCGGCAATAATCTGCTCATCGACGAAATCCACGATCCGCAGAAAATCGTGCCCAAGCGCATGGGCCCGCTGGTGCTGGCGGCGACCGTCGTCACGCATCTGTTCGGCGGCTCGGCGGGGCGCGAGGGCACGGCGGTGCAGATGGGCGGCGCGCTCGCCGACCGCATCACGCATCTGCTCGGCCTTGGCCGCGAAGATCGCCGCATTTTGCTGATGGGCGGCATCGCGGCGGGTTTCGCGTCGGTGTTCGGCACGCCGCTCGCGGGCGCGATTTTCGGGCTCGAAGTGCTCGCCATCGGTCGCCTGCGCTACGACGCGCTGCTGGTCTGCGTGGCGTCGGCGCTGGCCGCCGATCAGGTCTGCCGGCTCTGGGGCATCGAGCACACGGTCTATACGATTGCGTTCGTGCCGCACGCGTCGGCGGCCGGGTTGGCGTCGGCGATCGTCGCGGGCATCGCGTTCGGTCTCGTCGGCATGCTGTTCGCGGATTCGACGCACGCGTTGTCCGCGTTCGTGAAGCGCAAGATCGCCTGGGCGCCCGCGCGCCCCTTCGTGGGCGGCGTCGTCGTCGCGGTGGCGGCGACCGCGCTCGGCGTGCCGCAGTTTCTCGGGCTGGGCATTCCGACCATCGTGCAGGCGTTCCAGCAGCCGCTGCCGGTCTACGACTTCGCGGGCAAGTTCGCCTTCACGGTCGTCACGCTCGCGTCCGGCTTCAAGGGCGGCGAGGTCACGCCGCTGTTCTATATCGGCGCGACGCTCGGCAATGCGCTCGGCCACGTGCTCGCGCTGCCGATGCCGGTGCTGGCGGGGCTCGGTTTCGTCGCCGTGTTCGCGGGCGCGGCCAATACGCCGATCGCCTCGACCGTCATGGCGATCGAGCTGTTCGGCGCGGATATCGGCGTGTACGCGGCGCTGGCCTGCGTGGTCGCGTATCTGTTTTCGGGGCACACGGGCATTTATCGCGCGCAACGCGTGGGGCAGGCGAAGCATCCGCTGCTGCCGGCGGGCGTGCGGCTGTCGGAGATTCCGGCGCTGCGCCGCGCGCGTCGCGACGAGGCGCGTGCCGCGAGCGAAGTGAAGTGAACTGAAGTGAATGAAGCGCCGGGCGTTTGACGGCGTGGCGCGCATCGCGTCAAAAGACGCGAAAATGGCGTGAGACTGTGAGCAAGGAGAAGTCGATGCAGAAGTCGATGGACGAGCCGGAAGCGATCAACAGATTGCCCGACGCGGTGCGCGCGCGTTTCGACGGCACGCATCTCGACGCCGCGACGGGCGAGGCGATCCGCCTCTCGACGGTTGCCGCCGACGGCTGGCCGCACGGCGCGCAACTGAGTGTCGGCGAGATCCTCGCGCTGAGCGCGAGCGAATTGCTGATCGCGATCTGGCCGCAGTCGAACACCACGCGCAATCTGCGGCGCGACGGCCGCTTGACGCTCTCGCTGGTCCACGATGGCGCGATGCTCGAAATTCGCGGCGAGGCGAGCGAACTCGCCCAGCCGCCGCTCGATCTTGCGGTGTTTCGCGTGCGCATCGTCTCGGTCGACGGACATCGCGCGAAATACGCCGACGTGCTCAATGGCGTGACGTATCGCCTTCACGAACCCGAGAGCGTGCTCGCGCGTTGGCGCGAGCAGATCGCGAAGCTGCGCGCGATTGTCTGAGCGCCGCGCGGCGGTTTAGTCCTGCTTGTTCGCTTCGGACCACGCATCGGCTTCCTTCGTGTCGCCCGTCACCGAATACAGCACCTGCGTGTTGCGCGTCTTGAGAAAATCCTCGAGCGCCTCGCCGCGCATGGCCGCGTAAATGTGCAGATTCGAGGTGCCGACCACCGCGCCGAGTTTCTCCAGCATGAAGAAAATCACGCCGTAGTGAATCAGCCCGCGCCAGTCGCGTCGGCGCACCAGGTCGCGTTCCTCTTCGCTCAGGCCTGCCGCTTCGAAGGTGCTTTCCGGATCTTCCAGGAAGGCGCGGCGATGCGATGCGTCGATCAGCTCGTGCAGATATTTATTGAGCCGATACGCCTTCACGCTCGTCGCCACATCGAACGGATAGGTGCCCGTGAGCGTCTGCGCGCCGTCGAGCTGACGCGCCATGCGCGCGCGATGGCGCGCCTGCGCCTCGCCCGGCAGCGCCGCCGCCGTGTTTTCGAGCACGAGCGTACCGATGCCCGTCATCGACGGCAGGTAGTAGCCGCTGTGCACCTTCTTCACGCTGGACGCGAGCGCGCCGCGCATGATCAGCCACATGATGACTTCCGCGCCTTCGAGGCCGCCCAGTTCGGCGTACTCGGCGTGCGTGAGTTCCGCGAGCGCTTCGGGGTCGTTCGCGATGGCGTCCATGAACTGATGGTCCCACGGCACGTTGTTGAAACCCGCGCGCTCGCCGTGAACCTGGTGCGAGAGGCCGCCCGTCGCCATCACGACGACGCGCAGATCCTCGGGATAGCTTTCGACCGCGCGGCGCAGCGCCTGGCCGAGCCGGAAGCAGCGGCGCGCGCTCGGAATCGGGAATTGCAGCACGCCGACCTGAAGCGGCACGACGCGCACGGGCCAGCCTTGAGCGTCGTGGTCGAGCAGCGCCGACATCGGCGAGAAGAAGCCGTGATCGAGCGGCTTGTCCTGGAAGAACGCCATGTCGAACTCGTCGGCCACGAGGCTGCGGGCGATGTGCTGCGCGAGCTGCGTATCGCCGCCGATGGCGGGCAGGGCGCGCGCGCCGCCGCCTTCGTCCGCGACTTCATAGCGCTCGCCGATGCCGAGCGCGAACGCCGAGTAATGATCGAAGAAGAACGAGGTGACGTGGTCGTTGTAGACGTAGACGATGACGTCCGGCTTCTGCTCGCGCAGCCAGCGTTTGACCGGTTCGAAGGTCGCGAAGATGGGCGCCCAGGCCGGGTCGTCCTGTTTGTGCGCGTCGAGCGCGAAACCAATGGTGGGCGTATGCGAAACGGCGATGCCGCCGACGATCGTGGCCATGAGTCTCCTCCTGCTGGCAGTTTATTTGGGCGAATGGGCCGACTCTAAACTTGCATTCAGGTTATGTAAATTGACTTTGAGCGTGACTTTTCATAACCTCAGGTGATGAATTTCGACGACTCATTCGACCCGGATCACGCCCCTGGAACACCCGCCGCGATGCGCGCGCTGATCGCCGCGCGGCTGCGTCTGCGGCATCTGAACTGCATCGTGGCGATCGCCCAGGAGCGCACGCTCGCGCGCGCCGCCGCGCGGCTGAATCTGAGCCAGCCCGCCGTGTCCAAGACGCTCGCGGAGCTGGAGCAATGGGCGGGCGCGCGGCTCGTCGAGCGCGGCCGCAACGGCGCGGCGCTCACGGCGGCGGCATCGTCGGTGTCAGCGACGTTGGCGGCGGCAGCTGAGGAGGCAGGCGAGGCGGGACGGGTCGAAGTCATCGGATCGGGTCGGTGCCGGCGCGCGGGATCATGGCGCGGTGCAGCGGTAACAAGCGCGGTAGAAAGCGCGGCAAAAAACGCGGCAACTGTCGGCTAGCCGAAGGTTCGGGGCCGCGCGCCCGACGATCATAATGATTTTGGAGACAGAGTGGCATCCATGAGAAACCTGACAGAGCAGCTCACCCAATACGCCGGCTATCATCGCGACGCCCGCAATATCGCCACGCATTTCGTCGGCATTCCGATGATCGTGCTGGCGCTCGCCGTGCTGCTCTCGCGTCCGGCGTTCGCCGTCGCCGGGTGGCCGCTCGCCGCCGTGCCGCTCTCGCCAGCGTGGCTGCTGTTCGGCGGCGCGACGCTCTATTACCTCGTGCTCGACGTGCCGCTCGGCGCGATGATGGCCGTGTTTTCGGCGTTCTGTCTCGGCGTGGGCGCGTGGCTCGCGCGCGAGTCCACGGCCGTGTGGCTCGCGGCCGGCGTCGGGCTGTTCGTGGTCGGCTGGATCTTCCAGTTCGTCGGCCACGTGGCGTGGGAGCATCGCAAGCCCGCCTTCGTCGACGACGTGATCGGCCTGATCGTCGGTCCGCTGTTCGTGCTCGCGGAAGCGCTGTTCGCGCTTGGCTGGCGCCCCGCGTTGCGCGAGGCGATCGAAGCGAAAGTGGGCCCGACGCGTATCAATCCGCCGCGCGCGCAGCACGCGCAGTGACCACCCGCAGTGAGCCTGGCCAGCGCGCGCCGCTTCTTCACCGCTTCTTCACCCCATCAGCGTGACACGCGCACGAGACGCGCGCCGTGCAGCGCCGTCAACGCCACGGCCAGCCAGATCGGCACATAGGTCGCGAGCTGACGCGCGCCCAGATGCTCGCCGAGCAGCGTCACCGACACCACCACGAGCAGCACCGGCTCCACATAACCGAGGATGCCGAACAGCGCCATCGGCAGCAGCCGGCTCGACTTCAGAAAGGTCGCGAGCGCAGCCGTGCTGATCACGCCCAGCCCCGGCAGCAGCACCCACGCGAGCAGCGCATGCTGGCCGAGCAGCGCGAGCGAGCCGCCCGCATGCACTTCGATAAAGGCCACGGGCAGCAGCAGCACCATCTCGATGGCGAACATCGCCAGCGAATCCGCGTGGATCTTGCGGCGCAGCACGAAGTAGGGCGGATAACCGAGCGCCGTGATCAGCGTCGGCCACGAAAACGCGTGCGTGGCCCAGAGTTCGTGCGCCACGCCCACCGCCGCGCAGGCCACCGCGATCCATTGCAGCGGCTCGAGGCGCTCGTGATAGTAGTAGCGTCCGACCAGCACCATCACCAGCGGCAGCATGAAATAGCCGAGCGACACCTCGAGCATGCGGCCGTGCAGCGGCGCCCACAGAAATACCCATAACTGCACGCCGAGCAGGGCCGCGCCCGCCACCAGCATCAGCGCGATGCGTGGGTCGCGGATCGCGCGCGCCACCAGGTCCCGCATGTGCGGCAGACGCTTGCGCAGCACCACCAGCGCGAGCGCGCCGGGCACGGTCCAGATCACGCGCCACGCGAAGATGTCGAGGCCGCCGAGCGGCGCGAGCAGCAAGGTGTACGCCGACATCAGCGCGAACAGCGCCGAAGCGGTCACGGAAAGCGCGATGCCGCGCCCGGGTTCGTAGCTTATCGACATGTCGGCGGGCGCGGAAAATCGGAATCGGCTGGCACGGCGGGCAGCGAGGCGAGGGCGGCGGCGCGTCGGTGCAACGCGGCGGACGCCGGAAAAAGCGTTGTCATTTGAATGTTGTATTGATTTAGCAGCGGCCGGATGCAGCGCTCGCGCCGGTCGGCCTGCCGGCATTCTAGTCTCCCGCAAGCCGCGCCGGAACGGCGGGCACGGCCGATGCTGCCTCTGCCGAGGCAGCGAAACCGCCAATTTAGTCCGTGAATTGCACGCAATGATGGACTAGAACGTAAGTCTCGCTTCGGAACCGCCCACCGGCCGCCGCGCATCGCGGCCACGCCGCCACCGCGTACACGCCACCCGCCGTCCAACGCAACTGGAGCCCGCATGTCACTTCCTGCGTCCCGCCCCACGCCGCAGCCAGGCCCGCCTTCCACCTTCGCCGCCGACGTCCGCGCGGGTCTCACGCACGCGCCGCAGAAGGAATTGCCGTCGATGTATCTGTATGACGAAGTCGGTTCGGCGCTGTTCGAGGTCATCACGGTCTTGCCCGAATACGGCGTCACGCGCGCCGAGGAGCGCCTGCTCACGCGCTACGCCAACGAGATCGTCGAAGCGCTGCCCGCCGACGTCAAGGTCGCCGAACTCGGCAGCGGCAGCGGCCGCAAGACGCGCCGCATTCTCGAAGCGCTGTGCCGCAAGCGTCCCACCGCGTATTGTCCGATCGAGATTTCGCGCACCGCGCTGCAACTGTGCCACCGCGAACTGGCCGACATCGAACGCATTTCGATCGTCGGCTACGAGCGCGACTATCTGGCCGGTCTCGCCGAAGTGAGCCGTCAACGCAAGGACGGCGAGCGCCTGTTCGTGCTGTTTCTGGGCAGCACCATCGGCAATTTCGCGCGCCTCGCGGCGACGCGTTTTCTGCGCGACATCCGCGCGATGCTGCGTCCCGGCGACACGCTGCTGCTCGGCACCGACCTCGTGAAGCCCGTCGATACGCTGATCGCCGCCTACGACGATGCGATCGGCGCGACGGCCGCGTTCAACCTGAACCTGCTCTCGCGCATCAATCGCGAACTCGACGGCGACTTCGACCTGCACGACTTCGAGCACGTCGCACGCTTCAATCCCGACGTGCGCAGCGTGGAAATGCACCTGCGCGCGAAGCGTCACGTCGAGGCGCACGTGGGCGCGGCGCGCCTGAGCATCGAACTGGAGCCGGGCGAGACCATCTGGACCGAAAGCAGCCACAAGTATCACGCCGACGAAATCCCCGCGATCGCCGCCGATGCGGGCTTCGAATGCGAGCGCCAGTGGGTCGAGAAGGAGTGGGGTTTCGCGGAAAGCCTGCTCGCGGTGCGCTGACCCGCGCGTCGTTTTCCCGAGCCGGAATAAAAACGGGGCGCTTTCACAAGCGCCCCGTTTTTTTCATCGACAGGATTTAGTGCTGTTCGAAGCGCTCGTAACGCTTCTCGGTGCGGCGTTCCTCGCTTTCCACCGAACTCACGCGCGCGGCGGGCGGCCCGTGACGCAGCCACGACAGCATGCGGTCCACCTGATTCGCCGAGCCCTGAATCACGGCCTCGACCGAGCCGTCCTCAAGATTGGCGACGTAGCCGCGAATGCGCAGCGCGTGCGCCTGACGCACCGTCGCGTGACGAAAACCCACGCCCTGCACCGTTCCGCGCACGCGCACGTAATACGTTTCCAGGCGTGCATCCAGATCCGGTTCGCTCATCGTTCGATCTCCTCTAACCGTGCTTGCAACTTACGGTCGGCATTGTAGACGCGATTGCCTTGAACCTGCGCCGTGACCCTGCGCGCGCACGCGCCGCCGCCGCGCCACGTACAATCCACGCCACTGCGGCGGCCGGCACCCCGGCGCGCCGCTCATCGAACCCGAAAGCGAAATCCAGAATGACCGACACTTCCCGCGCTAACAAGGACCTCGTGCTGATCACCGGCGCGTCCGGCTTCGTCGGCTCGGCCGTCGCCCGCATCGCGCTGGAAAAAGGCTTTGCCGTGCGCCTGCTGGTGCGCGCGACGAGTCCGCGCAAGAACCTCGAATCGCTCGACGTCGAGATCGTCACCGGCGACATGCGCGACGAAGCCTCGATGCGCAAAGCGCTCGACGGCGTGCGCTACCTGTTCCACGTCGCCGCCGACTATCGCCTCTGGGCGCCGGATCCGCTCGAAATCGAGCGCGCCAATCTCGAAGGCGCCGAAGCCACCATGCGCGCCGCGCTCGCGGCGGGCGTCGAGCGCATCGTCTACACGAGCAGCGTGGCCACGCTGAAGGTGACGAGTTCCGGCAATTCCGCCGACGAAACCTCGCCGCTGAAGGCCGATCAGGCGATCGGCGTGTACAAGCGCAGCAAGGTGATCGCCGAGCGCGCGGTCGAGCGCATGATCGAGCAGGACGGCCTGCCCGCCGTGATCGTCAATCCGTCGACGCCAATCGGTCCGCGCGACGTGAAGCCGACGCCCACGGGCCGCATCATCGTCGAGGCGGCGACGGGCAAGATGCCCGCGTTCGTCGACACGGGCCTGAACCTCGTGCACGTCGACGACGTCGCGAACGGTCACTTTCTCGCGCTGGAGCGCGGCCGGATCGGCGAGCGCTACATCCTCGGCGGCGAGAACCTGCCGCTGCAGCAGATGCTCGCCGATATCGCCGGGATGGTGGGCCGCAAGCCGCCGACGATCGCGCTGCCGCGCTGGCCGCTCTATCCACTCGCGATGGGCGCGGAAGCCGTGGCGCGCATCACGAAGCGCGAGCCGTTCGTGACCGTCGACGCGCTGAAGATGTCGAAAAACAAGATGTATTTCACGTCGGCGAAGGCGGAGCGCGAGCTGGGTTATCAGGCGCGGCCGTATCGCGAAGGCCTCAAGGACGCGCTCGCGTGGTTCCGCGAAGCCGGTTATCTGAACGCGAAATAAGCGCCGCCGGACCCCGTCCGGATCGACCCAAACGCCCGATCTGCGGGCTTTGGGCGGCCATCCGCGTACTTTGTTACAACTTTTGTTGCGTCATGCTTACAACGGCGGACGGGCAATGCGCGTGCGCTATGGGTAAAATCGCGGGTCTTACCAGAGAAGCCTCGCATGAATCTTCAAGACCAGATCGGCGCGCTCGAAGTGGGCGTCGATCAGCTCATCCAGGCCGTCCGCACCGCGCCCGCGCTGCATATCGTCGATACCCCGGCTGCCGGCCCGGCGCTCGCGCCGACCGACACGCCCGCGTTCGAAGCCCCGCCGAAGCTCGAAGTCCCGCCGTCGCCGTTCGAAGACGCCGCGTCCGCTGAGACTGCCTATACGCCGGCGCAGCCGTCGGCGCGCGTGGAAGCCGCGGAAACGGTAGAAGCGCCGCAGGCTGAAGCGCAAGCCGCTGAATCCGCTGAAGCCGAGCCCGCCGACGCTGTCGAGCCCGCGAACGCGCAAGCCGAAGCTGCCGAAACCGCTGATGCTGCTGAAACCGCAGCCGCCGCTCCGCTGCTCGAAGTCGGCCGCCCGTCGCAGAACGAGATCACGATGACGATCGGCGGTCAAACCGTGTCGCTGCATCCGATGCAGATCGGCCAGTTGATCGAGGAACTCGCGAACGCGCGCGCCTCGATGCAGCCCGAGCCGCCGCCCGGCATTCCGCCCGGCTGGCGCTTCGCGTCGACGAAGAATCCGACGATGGCCGTGCAGAAGCAGTCGAACGGCGACCGTCTGCTGGTGCTGCGCCATAACGGCCACGGCTGGGTGCCGTTCACGTTCTCGCCCGACATGGTCGTGCAGATGTACATGATGCTGACGCAGCGCTAAGCCGCGCCCAAGCGCCGAAACGCCGAAACGCCGAAACGCAAACGACATCGGCATAAAAAAGCCGCCGCGTGAAAACGCGGCGGCTTTTTTACTGGCGCGCGGCTCAAGGCACGCGCGCCGGAGAATCTCAGCGTCCTTGCACGGGCGCCTGCACGCGCGCCTTCCACTGGCCGCCCTTGCCGCGCCAGAAGCGCCACGCCGAAGCGAAGGTCGCGCCCACGTAGAACAGCGCGACGAGCGGCAGGAACGGCGCCCACAGCGGCGAGCGGCGATAGTACGCGAGCATCGGCGCGTAGGCGCAGCACATCAGCGCCCAGGCGAGCCACGCGGGCCAGCCCTGCGCGCCCAGCGCGAGCGCGACCACAGGCGGCGCAAGATAGATCACCGCCATGCCCAGCAACGTGCCCGCGAGCTGCCACGCCGAGTAATGCAGCTGCGTGAACGCGGTGCGCGCGATCATGTTCCAGATGTCCTTCCACGAATCGTAGGGACGCAGCGACACGCTCTTCGCCGCCACGTCCAGACGGATCGGATGATGCCCCTCGCCACGATGCTTGATGCGCGCGGCGAGGCTGCAATCGTCGATGAGTTCCGCGCGGATCGACTCGATGCCGCCCGCTTCCTCCAGCGCCGTGCGGCGCACCAGCATGCAGCCGCCCGCCGCCGCCGCCGTCTTGTTGCGCGGATTGTTGACCCACGCGAACGGATAGAGCTTGGCGAAGAAGAACACGAAGGCGGGAATCAGCGCCTTTTCCCAGAACGAGTCGCAGCGCAGACGCACCATCAGCGAAACCAGGTCGCGCTTCTCGGCCTGCGCGCGCACCACGAGTTGCGCGAGCGCGTCGGGCGGATGGCCGATGTCGGCGTCGGTGAGCAGCAGATAGTCGGCGTCCAGACCGAGCGTGCGCACGGCTTCGATGCCCTGCGACTGCGCCCAGACCTTGCCCGACCAGCCCGCAGGCAGCGGCTTCGCGGTGATGACGGTGAGCTTTTCCGGGCAGTGCAGCGCGAGCGCGGCGGCACGCGCGGCTTCGGCGGTGCCGTCGGTGCTGTGATCGTCGATCACGATCACGTGGAAGTCGCCGCCATAGTTCTGCTGGAGCAGCGAGGCGACGGCTTCGCCGATCGCGTCGGCTTCGTTGCGCGCGGGCACCACGGCGCACGCCGACGGCAAGCCCGCCGCGGGCTCGACGAGCGGCAGCGGCTCGGCCGGACGCGAGCGCCAGAAGCCACCGCGCCCGAACAGCAGCACGAGCCAGATCACCAGCGACAGGCAGGACACGGCAAAGAGAATCGTTGTCATCATGCGTTATTACTCTCGATCGAAGGCGCGCGCACGCCAACCCGGCGCGACAGCCACATGGCCGCCGTGCGCATCAGCACCACGGCCCAGTCGGATGCGCGCAGCGCGGGCCGCACGCGGAAAATATCGTAATCGGCGCGCTCGATGAGTTCGAGCACGCGCAGGCCGCCGTGCACCACGCTGCACAGTTCCAGCCCGAAGCGCCCCGGCACGCGCAGCGCGAGCGGCGCGCCGCTGAGCATCAAGCCGCGCGCTTCGTTCACTTCATGGCGCATCAGCGCGCGCCACGCGTCGTCGACGACGCCCGCGCCGATCTGCGCCTCGGTGACGTTGAAACGCTCGCGCTCGGCCTGCGGCAGGTACACGCGGCCGCGCTGCCAGTCGGCGGGCACGTCCTGCAGGAACGTAATGAGCTGCAGCGCCGTGCAGATGGAATCGGAGTCGGCGAGATTCGCGGGCGAGGCCTCGTCGATCAGCTGCAGCATCAGATGCCCGACCGGATTCGCCGAGCGGTGGCAGAAGTCGAGCAGCGTCAGGCGGTCGGCGTAACGCGTGGTGTCGATGTCCTGATCGAACGCCGACACCAGGTCGTAGAACGGCTGCAGCGGCAGGCGGCAGCGGCGCACCACGTCGGCGAGCCGCGCGAACAGCATCGGATGCACGGGCGCGGCGCGGCCTTCGGCGACGGCGTCGAGACCGTCGCGGAAGTCGGCGAGCCGCGAATGGCGCTCCTCCGGAAGCCAGTCGCCTTCGTCGGCGATGTCGTCGAGCGCGCGCGCGACATGGTAGATCACGCCGACAGGCGCGCGCAGCGCCTTCGGCAGCAACAGCTTCGCTACCGGAAATTCGTCGTAGTGGTCGGGTTCCATGGCGTCCATTGGGGTCGGTCCCGCCCGGCATCGCGATTACGCGCGGACGGCGGGGAGCGATAGTTTAAGGGTTCCGGCGTCATGTTGCACCGCGCCACCGCCGGCCGTCGGACAAAGCGCCCGCAGCCTGGCGCAGCGGCCCCGCCAGCCGTCGCCAAACCCTTCATTTGCATTACGAAAACGCGCCAAAGCCCGCCAGCCGGGCCTTGTCACCGTGTCGCCACGCGCCTGACACTTCGCTGACATCGCTTCGTCACGGGTCGAAACACGCGCGAGAAAAGAGGCCAAAACGGGGCGCTATTCGATTATCGTCGCGTGCGCGCCGCACCTTCTCGTTCGCCAACCAGCAAAGCCGGAGCGATGGGGTTAAAATGCGCGTCTGGTTTTTCCGCCATCCCCTGGCGGATCAAGCATTTACTAGCTTCTTATTAATAATGATGGCCGCGGCGAGCGGGGCTGACACGTCCCTTTCGGTAATCGCGGCAGTCGGAGTTCGCCACCTTATGCGAGTGATCCTTGCCCAACCCCGCGGCTTTTGTGCGGGGGTTGTCCGCGCGATCGAGATTGTCGATCGCGCACTGCAGAAGCACGGCGCGCCCGTCTACGTGCGCCATGAAATCGTCCACAACCGGCACGTGGTCGAGAACCTGCGTAACAAGGGCGCGCGTTTCGTGGAAGAGCTCGACGAAGTGCCCGAGGGCGCAGTCGCCATTTTCAGCGCCCACGGCGTTGCCAAGACGGTCGAACGCGCCGCCGAAGTGCGTGACCTCGACGTGCTGGACGCAACCTGTCCGCTCGTCACCAAGGTCCACGTGCAAGGCCGTCAGTACGTGGCCGCCGGCCGCACGCTGATCCTGATCGGCCACGCGGGTCACCCGGAAGTGGAAGGCACGATCGGCCAGATTCCCGGCACCGTGCTGCTGGTGCAAAGCGAAGCCGATGTCGCGAAGCTCGAACTGCCGCTCGACGCGCCGCTCGCGTACGTGACGCAAACCACGCTGTCGGTGGACGACACGCGCGGCATCATCGACGCGCTGCTCAAGCGGTTCTCCGACATCGTCGGTCCGGACACGCGTGACATCTGCTACGCCACGCAGAACCGTCAGGCCGCCGTGCGCGATCTGTCTTCGCAGGTCGATGTGCTGCTCGTCGTGGGTGCGACCAACAGCTCGAACTCGAATCGTCTGCGCGAAATCGGCAGCGAATCGGGTCTGCCGAGCTACCTCGTCGCGGACGGCTCGGAAGTGAAGGCCGAGTGGTTCGAAGGCGCACATACGGTCGGTATCACGGCCGGTGCGTCGGCGCCCGAAGAAATGGTGGAAAACGTGATCGACGCGCTGCGCGCGTTGGGGCCTGTCGAGGTGTCGACGATGGCGGGCCGTGAGGAAAAAGTCGAATTCAAGCTGCCGTCGAAGCTGCTGCAACCGCTCGTCGCGCGCGAAGTTTAAGGAGGACGTCTTGTCTATTCCGCTGCTACAAAAAGTCCGCGTTGGCGCATACATCTTCCGCCAACATTTCGGCGGCAACAAACGCTATCCGCTCGCGCTGATGCTCGAGCCGCTGTTCCGCTGCAACCTGGCCTGTAACGGCTGCGGCAAGATCGACTATCCGGATCCCATCCTGAACCAGCGTCTGTCGCTGGAAGAGTGCCTCGGCGCCGTGGACGAATGCGGTGCGCCGGTCGTGTCGATCGCAGGCGGCGAGCCGCTGCTGCACAAGGAAATGCCCCAGATCGTCAAGGGCATCATGGCGCGCAAGAAGTTCGTGTACCTGTGCACGAACGCGCTGCTCATGGAAAAGAAGATGGACGACTACGAGCCGAGCCCGTACTTCGTCTGGTCGGTTCACCTCGACGGCGACCGTGAAGCGCACGACCATTCGGTCTCGCAGGAAGGCGTGTACGACAAGTGCGTCTCGGCCATCAAGGAAGCCAAGCGCCGCGGCTTCCGCGTGAACATCAACTGCACGCTGTTCAACGACGCGCAGCCGGACCGCGTGGCGAAGTTCTTCGACACGGCTCACGCCATCGGCGTCGACGGCATCACGGTGTCGCCGGGCTACGCGTATGAGCGCGCGCCGGACCAGCAGCACTTCCTGAACCGCGACAAGACCAAGAACCTGTTCCGCGAGATCTTCAAGCGCGGCAACAACGGCAAGAAGTGGTCGTTCAGCCAGTCGAGCCTGTTCCTCGACTTCCTGGCCGGCAACCAGACCTACGAATGCACGCCGTGGGGCAACCCGGCGCGCACGGTGTTCGGCTGGCAAAAGCCGTGCTATCTGGTCGGCGAAGGTTATGTGAAGACCTTCAAGGAACTGATGGAAACGACCGAGTGGGACAAGTACGGTACGGGCAAGTACGAGAAGTGCGCGGACTGCATGGTCCACTGCGGCTTCGAGGCGACCGCCGTGATGGACACGGTCGCGCATCCGCTGAAGGCGCTGAAGGTCGCGTTGAGCGGCCCGAAGACCGAAGGCGCATTCGTGAAGGACATCCCGCTGGACACGCAACGTCCGGCTGAATACGTGTTCTCGCGTCACGTTGAGATCAAGCTCGACGAGATCAAGAACTCGGCCAAGACGAAGAAGCCGGTGACGGTCGCGGCAGGCTAAGCCATCGCGATACGTTCAGCGCGATCGCGCCGCGAGGCGCGAGGCTGAATCGAAAAAGGCGCAACGGTGCAGACCGTTGCGCCTTTTTCTTTTGGTGAACTTCGGACGTCGAACGTCGAACGTCGCGCCTTCAGTTTTTCGCCGACTGGATCATCTTCCAGCCGTTGCCCGCCGGGTCGCGGAATCCGGCGTCGATGTTGCCGTAGCGCTCAGTCGGCTCCTGCGTGAACTCGACGCCGCGCGCCGACCATTCCGAGTAAAGCGCCCGGCAGTCGGCCACGGCGAGCACGAGCGGCGGCATCGCGCCTTTGGCCACCATCGCGCGCAGCGTCTGCGCCGTGGCTTCGTCGTGCACGGGCGGACCGGGCGTGAAGAGGCCGAGCTGGAACGACGGCTGCTCCGGATGCTGGACCGTGAGCCAGCGATACGCGCCGTTACGCACGTCCGTGTGCACGCGAAAACCGAGTTTGTCGACGTAGAACGCGAGCGCCGCGTCCTGATCGTCCACGTAGATGCCCACCACATTGACGCCCTGCTGGGCGCCGCGTTCGTTACCCTGATTCATCCTGTCTCCCTGGCCTTCGGCCGCGTGCTGGTTGATGGCCGCACTGTAGCCTTCGCCGCGCGGCGGCGCTTCTCCAAAACTGCCATCGTCAGATCGGGGCGCTGCGCGGCCTTCAGCACGCAGGCGGGCACGCTGCCCGGTTCGGCCACGCTCGCGCGCGCCGCCACGCGCATGGCGCTCGGGCTCGTCCCGGTGATGTCGCGAAAGATGCGCCCGAAGGTGCCGAGGCTTTCCCAGCCCGTGGCGAAGGCGATATCGGTGATGGCGAGGTCGGTGTCGCGCAGGAGCGTGGTGGCCTGCTCGATGCGCCGGGAGAGCAGGTAGCGATGCGGCGGCAGGCCGAACGCGCGCTTGAACGAGCGCGCGAAATGCGCCTCGGAGACGCCGCTCACCGCCGCCAGCCGCCTGACGGGCCACGCTTCGTGCGAGGCGGCGTCCATGCGATCCTTCGCGCGCAACAGGCGGCGCAACAGCGCGGGATCTTCGAGCGCGTCGGCGGGCGTCGCCGATGGCGCGGCATCGAACTCTTCGCGGGCTGACATGATCGGCGGCGATCCTCGGGACACGTCCAACGGACGGGATGCGCGTAGTGTAGGCCGCTTTGCGCCGCCCATGAAAAAAGCGCGATGGCTTTCGCCCTCGCGCTTGTTTATCGACATCGGCCGCGGCTTGTTTCAGCGGCTTGTGTCCGCTTACTGCCCGCGCCTCAGCAGCATTTCCCCGCGCCCGAACCGTAACGCGCATTCTGGCGCTCGCGGAAAAACTCCTCGTAAGTCATCACCGGACGATCGGGATGCGTCGCGCGCATGTGCGCGACGTAGCCGTCGTAGTCCGGCAGACCGACCATCAGACGCATCGCCTGGCCCAGATAGCGGCCCGCGGTCTGCACGTTGTCGCGAAGTTCCGAGAACATGATGCGCTCCGTTCAGTGCGTCAGCGTCAATGCACGCGATGCGCCGCGACGGCCGCGCCGTTCGCCGGCATCGCCTCGTACGGTGTTTCCTGCACGGTCGGACGGGCGATGCGGCGCGCGCGCGCGATCGCGATCAGGCCGTACACGACGATGCTCACCACCACGAAGATGAACAGGCCCGAGAGCGCGGCATCGACATAGTCATTGAAGATCATGCGCTGCATCTGCTCGACCGACTTCGCCGGCGCGACGATCTTGCCCGCGTCGAGCGCCGCCGAAAGCTTCTGCGCATGCGCGACGAAGCTCACCTTCGGGTTGCTGTCGAAGATCTTCTGCAGGCCCGCCGTGAGCGTGCAGATGAGCAGCCACAGCGTCGGCAGCGCCGTCACCCACGCGAACTTGTCGCGCTTCATCTTGAACAGCACGACGGTCGCGAGCATCAGCGCGATGCCGGCGAGCATCTGGTTCGAGATGCCGAACAGCGGCCACAACGTGTTGATGCCGCCGAGCGGATCGACCACGCCTTGATACAGGAAGTAGCCCCACGCGGCCACGCAGAGCGCCGTGGCGATCAGGTTCGCGGGCAACGATTCCGTGCGCTTCAAAGCCGGGTGGAACGTGCCGAGCAGATCCTGCAGCATGAAGCGGCCCGCGCGCGTGCCCGCGTCGACGGCGGTCAGGATGAAGAGCGCTTCGAACAGAATCGCGAAGTGATACCAGAACGCCATCATCGCCTGGCCGCCCACGACCTGGTGCAGGATCTGCGCCATGCCGACCGCCAGCGTCGGTGCACCGCCGGCGCGCGCGACGATGGTCGTCTCGCCGACGGCCTGCGCCGTTTGCGTGAGCATGTCCGGCGTCAGCACGAAGCCCCAGTGGCCGACCGTCTGCGCCACCGCATCCGGCGTCGTGCCGAGCACGGCGAGCGGCGCGTTCATCGCGAAGTACACGCCCGGCTCGATCACCGAAGCGGCCACCAGCGCCATGATCGCGACGAACGATTCCATCAGCATCGCGCCGTAACCGATGAAGCGCGCGTTGGTTTCGTTATCGAGCAGCTTGGGCGTGGTGCCCGACGAGATCAGCGCGTGGAAGCCCGAGACCGAACCGCACGCGATCGTGATGAAGAGGAACGGGAACAGGTTGCCCGACCACACCGGTCCGCTGCCGTCGATGAACTGCGTGAACGCGGGCATCTTCAGTTCGGGCGCGACGATCAGAATGCCGATCGCGAGCGCGAGAATCGTGCCGATCTTCAGGAACGTCGAGAGGTAGTCGCGCGGCGCGAGCAGCAGCCACACCGGCAGCACCGACGCCACGAAGCCGTAACCGATCAGAATCCACGTGAGCTGCGTGCCCGTGAACGTGAACCACGCGGCGAGCGTCGGCGAATCGTGCACGTGCTGGCCGAACGCGATCGACGCCATCAGCAGAATGAAGCCGATGACCGAGATCTCGCCGATCTTGCCCGGACGGATGTAACGCACGTACAGGCCCATGAAGATCGCGATGGGAATCGTCGCGGCCACGGTGAACGTGCCCCACGGCGAGTTCGTCAGCGCCTTCACCACGATCAGCGCGAGCACCGCGAGAATGATGATCATGATGAGGAAGGTGCCGAACAGCGCGATCACGCCCGGGATCGGGCCGAGTTCCATCTTCACGAGGTCGCCGAGCGAGCGGCCGTCGCGACGCGTGGAGAGGAACAGCACCACGAAGTCCTGCACCGCGCCCGCGAACACCACGCCCGCGAGAATCCACAGCATGCCGGGCATGTAGCCCATCTGCGCGGCCAGCACCGGGCCGACCAGCGGACCCGCGCCCGCGATCGCCGCGAAGTGGTGGCCGAACAGCACGTATTTGTTGGTGGGCACGTAATCGAGCCCGTCGTTGTGGCGCACGGCCGGCGTCATGCGCAGGCCGTCGAGTTGCAGCACCTGGGTCGCGATGAAGCGGCTGTAGAAGCGGTACGCGATCAGATAGACGCACACGGCGCAGATCACGATCCACAGTGCGCTGATTCGCTCGCCGTGCGCGAGCGCAATCGTGCCGAACGCGAACGCGCCAAGTAGCGCGACGATCGTCCACACGACAAAACTGGATGTCCGACTCATGCGGTGTCTCCTGTCTTATTTATAGATTCGTTGGGTGGTCTTTGCGCGCGCCCGGCATCGGGACCGGCGCGCGACGCGCCGTGCTTCGTTTCATACTAGTCGAAGGCGGCGCGGCAGGTGGCACAGTTGCGCCACGCTATGGGCGTGTAGTATTCGCTTTCGCCTTGTGCGCCACAAGCGGACAACTACGTAAGCGAACTACGTGAAATTACGTAGGCTGAACCGCGCATCGCACCGCTCACCATGACTCTCAAGACCCGAATTTTTCTGCTCGCCGTGGTGCCGTTTCTCGCGGCCATCGCGGGGATCGGGATCGGCGTGCGCCAGCAGGCCACCGCGCTCGCGCAGACCCAGCACGCGACGATGCAGGCTGCGTACCTGTCGAGCAAGGAAATCGAACTGCGCCATTACGTTGAGCTCGCCACCAGTGCGATCGCGCCGCTTTATGCGCCGGATTCAGTGCCCGATTCCGCCGCTCAGGCCGCGCTCGCCACGCCCGGCAGCGATGCCGCGCGCCAACGTGCCGCACTCGCCGTGCTGCAGAAAATGGACTTCGGCCCCGACGGCTATTTCTTCGTCTACGACCTGCACGGGCGCTCGCTCATGCATCCGCGCGAGCCCGCGCTTGTCGGCCAGGATCTGTGGAATCTGCGCGATCCGCAAGGCTCGCTGACGATCCAGCAACTCGTGGCCGCCGCGCAGCATGGCGGCGGCTATGTGCGCTACATGTGGCATCGACCGTCGACGGGCAAGCTCGCGCCCAAGCTCGGCTATGTCGTGCCGCTGCCGCGCTGGGGCTGGATGATCGGCACGGGCATCTATCTCGACGACGTCGATTCCACGCTCGCGCATATCGACGAACGCGCCTCCGCGAATATCGAGCGCACGCTGCAATGGCTCGGCGTGATCGCGCTTGCGGGCGTGGGCGTGATCGCGCTCGGCGCGCTCGTGCTCAACGTGAGCGAGTACCGCAGCACCGACGCCAAACTCAAGCGCCTCGCGCAGCAAGTCGTCGAATCGCAGGAACAGGAGCGCGCGCGGCTGTCGCGCGAACTGCACGACGGCATCAGCCAGATGCTGGTGTCGGCGAAACTGCTGCTCGAATCGGCACTCGCGCGCTTCGAGCGCGGTGAAACGCGCGTGGCCGCGGCCGAAGCCTCGCTCGCGACCGGTCTCACGCGCCTGTCGGACACGCTGCGCGAAGTGCGGCGCATCTCGCACGCGCTGCGCCCGGCGATGCTCGACGATCTCGGCCTCGCCGCCGCGCTCGAACAGCTCACGCGCGAACTCGCGGAGGAGACGGAGATCGAGATCGGCTTCACGCTCTCGGGCGATTGCCCGCCGCGCACGCGCACCCGCACGCCGACGAGCGCCGCGCCCTTGCCCGACGCCGTCAACACCGTGCTGTTCCGCATCGCCCAGGAAGCGCTCACCAACATCGTCAAGCACGCGCAGGCGCGGCGCGCGGCGCTCACGCTGGCGGTCACGCCGCAGGCGGTGTCGCTCTCGATCGCCGACAATGGCCGCGGTTTCGACGTCGCGCACGCACTGGCCGATCCGCGCGCGGGCATGGGCCTGCGCAACATGCGCGAGCGCCTGGAGCCGCTGGGCGGTACGCTCACGGTCAGCTCGAAGCCCGGTCACACGGTCGTCAGCGCGTGGGTGCCGATCCACGCGGCCCACGTCGCCGACACAACGAACGAAGTCAGACATACATGAACGACCCCAGCAAACCGGCGCGCCTCGTGCTCGTCGACGATCATCCGCTCGTGCGCGACGGCCTGCGCGCGCGTCTCGAAGCCGTGCCGGGCCTCGAAGTCGCGGGCGAGGCGGGCAACGCCGACGAAGCGATCGACCTCGCCGCCACGCTCGAACCCGATCTCGCGCTGATGGACGTCGGCATGGCCGGCATGAACGGCATCGCGCTCGCGGGCATCTTTCACGAACGCTTTCCGGCGATCCGCGTGCTGATGCTGTCGATGCACGACAACGTCGAATACGTGACGGAAGCCGTGCGCGCGGGCGCGAGCGGCTACGTGCTCAAGGATTCGCCGGCCACGGAAATCGTGCGGGCGATCGAGGCCGTGCTCGCGGGGCAGACGTATTTCAGCGCGGGGCTGGGCGCGCGCATGATCCAGGCGTCGCTCAAGGAAACGCCCATCGAGCGCCTCACGCCGCGCGAGCGCGACATTCTCGACGCGCTCGCCGAAGGCCTCTCCAGCAAGCAGATCGCGCTGCGCGAAGGGCTGTCGGTGCGCACGGTCGAGACGCACCGGCTCAACCTGAAGCGTAAGCTCGATATCGAAGGGCAGGCGGAACTGATCAAGTTCGCGGTGGAGAACCGCAGGAAGTAGGGGACGCTCCGACGGTACAAAGCAGAACGGCGCGCCTCTTGCGAGAGCGCGCCGTTCTTTTATGCGAAGCTGCGAAGCGTAGGCCTCGCTCGTGCGAAGTTAGCTGCGCGCGTTGTGATCGATCAGGAACTTGATGAGCCCGTCGATGCCGCCCTTGGCGATCTGGTCGGCGAATTGCGTCTGATAGACCTGGATGAGCCACGCACCCATCATGTTGATGTCGTAGATCTTCCAGCCGCCGGCCGTGCGTTCGAGGCGATAGTCGATGGCGTCGTCGCCGCCGTTACTCAGCACGTGCGATTGCACGACGGTGTCTTTCGCGCTCGCGGACGTGTTCGACGGCACGAACTTGAAGGTCACCTGGGTGTCGCGCAGTTGCGCGAGCGACGAGGCATAAGTCTTCACGAGCAGGAGCTGAAATTGCTCATACAGCTTCTGCTGTTGTTCGGGCGTTGCCGTGGTCCAGGCCTTGCCGATCGCGATACGCGTGGTGCGCTGGAAGTCGGTGGCCGGCACGAAATGGGTCTCGACCACCTGGGTGATCTGTTTCATGTCGCCGCCGCGCGCTTGCGGATCGGCCTGCATGGCCTTCACGGTGCCTTCCACGGCCGCTTTGACGACGGCGTCCGGCGAGGACTGCGCGAAGGCGGCGCCCGACACGCCCGACAGGAAGGCAGCGGTGAGTAATGCGGTCAGATAACGTTTCATACGCGTTTTTGGAACAGTAAATATCAGGCGCCGACGAAGCGGGCCACTACACCGGCCTGCTCGATGGCACGTCTGGGGCTCGATCCCGCCCCGGCCGGACCAGTATAACGGCTTTGACGTTTGCGCTCGTGTGCGCGAGGCGCGCCGAGTTGGGCGAGGCCGGTATACTTGAGCGCTTCGTTCAAGAATATTAATCGCCAAGGCTCCCCTCGCCTTTATGCTGAAGCCATTCATCATTCACCTCGTCGCCTGGTCGGTTCGCCGCGCGGCGTGGGTCATCGCACTTGCGATCGTACTGGCCGTGCTGAGCGGCACGTACGTCGCGAAGCATTTCAAGATCAACACGGACGTCAGCGGCCTCGTCGAGAACAACGCCGAGTGGGCCGCGCTCAGCGACGCCAAGGACAAGGCCTTCCCGCAACGCAGCAGCTCGCTGCTCGTGGTGGTGGAAGCGCCCGCGCCCGAACTCGCCGACGCCGCCGCCGACAAGCTCGCCGACGCGCTCAAGCAGGACTCGCGCGAATTCAGCGCGGTCTCGCAGCCCGCGGGCGGCCCGTTCTTCGAGCACAACGGCCTGCTGTTCCCGTCCACGCCCACGGTGCTGTCCACCACCGGCCAGCTCGTGCAGGCGCGTCCGCTGATCAACCAGCTGGCGAAGGATCCGAGCCTCGCGGGCCTCGCGGGCACGCTGATCACCACGCTGCAACTGCCGCTCACGATCGGTCAGGTAAAGCTGCCGCAGATGGCGGGCCTGCTCGGCAGCGCCGCCGACACCGTCGACCAGGTGCTGGCGGGCAAGCCCGCCGCGTTCTCGTGGCGCGCGCTCGTCGACAAGGACGCCGCCGCGAAGCCCGCGTTTTCGTTCGTGACGGTGCAGCCGGTGCTGAACTTCGCGGCGCTCAAGGCAGGCGCGAGCGCCTCGCAGGCGATCCGCGACACGGCCGCCTCGCTGCATCTGGACACGGAATTCGGCGCGCGCGTGCGCCTGACCGGCGAACAGCCGCTCGCCGACGATGAATTCGCCTCGGTGCAGGACGGCGCCGCGCTCAACGGCGCGATCACGGCAGTGGTCGTGCTCGTGATCCTGTGGCTCGCGCTGCGCTCGGGCCGCCTGATCGGCGCGGTGCTCGTCACGCTGGTGGTCGGGCTCGTCATCACGGCGGCGCTCGGACTCCTGATGATCGGCTCGCTCAACATGCTGTCGGTCGCGTTCATGGTGCTGTTCGTGGGGCTGGGCGTCGACTTCGGCGTGCAGTTCGGCGTGAAGTATCGAGAGGAACGCTTCCAGGACGACCGGCTCGACGCCGCGCTGCTCAAGACCGCGCGCCTGATCGGCGTGCCGCTCACGCTGGCCGCCATCGCCGTCGCCGAAAGTTTCTTTTCGTTCATGCCGACCGCTTACAAAGGTCTCTCCGAACTCGGCCAGATCGCGGGCGTGGGCATGTTCGTCGCGTACTTCGCGAATATGACGCTGCTGCCCGCGCTCATCAGCGTGTTCAAGCCGAAGGGCGAGCGCGCCTCGCCGGGCTTCGCGTTCCTCGCGCCGGTCGACACCTGGCTCGCCGAGCATCGCAAGCCCGTGCTGATCGGCACGCTGATCGTCGTGCTGGGCGCGTCGCCGCTGCTGTTCCATCTGCGTTTCGACTTCAATCCGCTGCATCTGAAGGATCCGAATACGGAGTCGATGGCCACGCTGATTGCGCTGAAGAATTCGCCGGTCATCTCGATCAACGACGTGAGCGTGCTCGCGCCCACGCTCGCCGACGCGGACAAAATCGCCGCGAAGCTCTCGAAGCTGCCCGAAGTGGGCCGCGCGACCACGCTCAGCTCGCTGATTCCCGACGACCAGCAGCAAAAAATGATGCTGATTTCGAGCGCCGCGCAGCAGCTCATGCCCGCGCTGACGCAGCAGCCGTCGTCGCCGGTGACGGACGCGGTGCGCGTCGACACGCTCAAGCGCGCCGCCAACCAGCTCGCGCTCGCGGCGGGCGATCACCCGGGCCCGGGCGCCGCCGAAGCCAAGCATCTCTCGGACGGCCTGACGAAGCTCGCCAACGGCGACGCCGCCACGCGCGACCGCGCCGAAAAGGCCTTCAGCCAGCCGCTCAAGCTCGCGTTCGCGCAGCTCGAACGCCTGCTGCAGCCGTCGGAAATCACGCGCGAGAATCTGCCGGCGGCGATGGTGCAGGACTGGGTGTCGCCGGTGACGGGCGAGGCGATCGTCGATATCGCGCCGCGCGTGCCCGCGGGCGTCGATCCGAACGACGACGCCATGCTCGCGCGCTTCTCGCACGCCGTGAAGGCGGCGGAACCGAACGCCATCGGCGGCCCGATCTCGATCCTGCACTCGGCGAACGTGATCATTCTCGCGTTCCTGCAGGCGGCGGCGTGGTCGGTGCTGCTCATCACCGCGCTGCTGTGGATCACGCTGCGCCACTTCGGCGACGTGCTGCGCACGCTGATTCCGCTGCTGGTATCGGCGCTCGTGACGCTTGAGTTGTGCGTTGTGCTCGGTATCCAACTCAATTTCGCCAATATCATCGCGCTTCCCCTGATGCTCGGCGTCGGCGTCGCGTTCAAAATCTACTTTGTGATGGCCTGGCGAGCGGGTCAAACCGGCCTGCTGCATTCGAGCCTCACACACGCGGTGCTGTTCTCGGCCGCAACCACGGCCACGGCGTTCGGCAGCCTGTGGCTTTCGCATCATCCGGGCACCTCGAGCATGGGCAAACTGCTCGCGTTGTCCTTGTTCTGTACGCTGATCGGCGCCGTGGTGTTCCAGCCGGTGCTGATGGGCAAGCCGCGCGCGAAGCGCGCACGATCGCATACGCAGGGGATCGATCAATGAAGAAGAAACAAGCCGCGCTCACCATGGCGGCGGCGAGCCTGACGCTCCTCGTGACGTCGGGCTGCGCCACAGGTCCCGACCGCAAGCCGGGTGATCCGTTCGAACCGGCCAATCGCGCGATCTTTACGTTCAACGACGCGCTCGATACGCACATTGCCCAACCGATTGCGAAGGGGTATCAGAAAGTCACGCCGCAGCCGATCCGGCAAGCGATCACGAACTTCTTTTCCAACCTCGGCGACGTCAGCAATTTCGCCAACGACCTGCTGCAGCTGAAGATCACCGACGCCACCGAAGACCTCATGCGTCTCGCGATGAACTCGACCTTCGGTCTGGGCGGCCTGATCGACTTCGCCACGCCCGCGGGCCTGCCGAAGCACCATCAGGACTTTGGTCTGACGATGGGCCATTACGGCGTGCCGGCCGGTCCGTATCTGGTGCTGCCGGTGTTCGGGCCGAGCTCGGTGCGCGACGGCATCGGCATGGGCGTGGATGTGAAGTTCAACATCCTCAACTACATCGAGCCGGCGGTGCGCAATCCGATGTACATCGCGCAGTTCGTGAGCGCGCGCGCCGATCTGCTGGGCGCCACCGACCTGCTGCAACAGGCGGCGCTCGACAAGTACTCGTTCGTGCGCGACGCGTACCGCCAGCAGCGTCAATCGCTGATTCGCGGCTCGCAAAACAGCAATGCGCCGCTGCCGGATTACGGCGATCCGGGCGCCTCGGATGACAACGGCGGGGCGGGCAAGTCCGGGAACGGGCTGCCGAATTACGACGATCCGGGTGAGTCGGGCGGTGCCGGTGGTACGGCGGCTCCGGCCAAAGGCGGCGCGTCGGACAACGGTCTGCCGAACTACGAGGATCCGGGCGAGGGCAGCGCGAACGGCGCGGCTGCGGCCGGCGCGGGTGCCGGTGCGGCTGCGGCGGCCGGGACGGCGGGGGTGGCTGCTGCTGCGGCAGCGCAGGCGGCTTCGGGTGCCTCGGCGCCTGTGGCGGCTTCGGCACCGGCTGCGGCTTCGGCCACGGCGGTGCCCGCGAAGCCGGCTTCGGCGCCTTGAAGAGGCGCTGATTCCGCGATCAATTCGCGATGATTCGCGCCGCTCGAAACTCGGGCGGCGCGAGACGCAAAAAAACCCGGCCGGGGCTTTCGCCCCGCCGGGTTTTTCTTTGCCTCGCGCTCCAGGACGGAGGATCAGACCAGCACGATCGTGTCGCTGTATTTCGCGACTTGCCGGTCGTGCGTGATGAGCCGAAGCGGCTCAGTCAAGGCCTGCGCAACGAGCAACCTGTCGAATGGGTCCTGATGATGCGGCGGCAGCGCTTCAACGGCGATCGTATGCTCCGCCTCGATCGGCAAAACGCGATAACCCGCCTGCCGGAAATATTGCAGCGCCGCTTTGCCGGACACCGGCATGTCGCCACGCTGCAGCGCGAACTTGATGCCGATCTCCCAGACGCTCGCGACGCTCACGTAAATCGTGCTGGTCTCCGCCAGAATGAGTTCGCGCGCCGCAGCGGGCAGTTTCGGGCTGTCCGCGATGGCCCACAGCGCGACGTGCGTATCGAGCAGCACGTTCACGCACCGCCTCCGGTGAACAACGCTGCCACCTCGTCGTTGTGAGCGTCGATCTCGTCGGGCACCTCGAACGCGCCTTTGGCCACGCCGATACGCAGTTCGACCGGCGTGGCCGTGGCCAGCGGAACGAGACGCGCAACCGGCCGGCCGCCGCGCGCGATGATGATCTCTTTTTCGCGCCCCAGTTCAACGTCCTCGACGAGCCGGGACAGCGACGATTTGGCTTCCAGCATATTCACGTAGGTCATGTTAGCTCCTCGACACTTTACTTAGTCTAGTCTGGCTAACCCATGACATCAAGCAAACCTGCAGAGCGACGAGCCGAGACGCGCCCGCTCCCATCCGACAAAACGCAAAAAACCCGGCCGGGGCTTACGCCCCGCCGGGTTTTTTCTTTGCCTGGCGACCGCGCGAACGCGCTCAGTGCACCGCTTCGCCTTCGTTCAGCGTTTCGCGTTCGGCTTCCCGCGCTGCCGCGGCCGCCGTGGCGTCCACCGCCGTGTGCACCGTCTGGCGATAGCGCTCGTACGCTTCTTCCGCGTAGCGGATGCGGTCGCGGCCGTGCGGCGCGGGCTTGCCTTCGGCGTCCATGTTCACGAACACCATCCGCTCGATCGTCAGGATGCTCTTGCGCGTGACCTTGTTGCGCACTTCGCAGCGCAGCGTGATCGACGTGCGGCCGAAATCGGTGGCCGTCATGCCCAGTTCGATGATGTCGCCCTGACGCGCCGAGCTCACGAAGTTCACCTCCGAGATGAACTTCGTCACGACGCGCTGGTTATCGAGCTGGCAAATCGCGTAGATCGCGGCTTCTTCGTCGATCCAGCGCAGCAGGCTGCCGCCGAACAGCGTGCCGTTGGGGTTCAGATCTTCCGGCTTGACCCACTTGCGAGTATGAAAATTCATATTGGTAACTCCCTATGCGTGATCCGCCCCCAGATCAAAACCATGCGAACCTAGGGTTAACACTCAGATGGTATCAGAGATAGGGGTTTTCCCTAGACATTTCAATATTTCGCGCCAGCAACAGTGCGGCGCGAAATCGTGAATAAAGGGAACGCAGAGAGACCGGAAGGGGACCGGTGGGGCGTCAGCGCA
>NZ_JAAGPN010000609.1:0-1038 GCF_017104805.1 Paraburkholderia sp. Ac-20347
TGACCTTACCCCGCCGAGTACACCATTCGTAAGTTAGTGGGCTCGCCGCTTTTCGGTTGATGCAGTTGCCGGAATTGGTCCGGCGCCAGTTGCCCGAGGGCACTATGCGGACGCACGGAGTTGTAGTCCGTGCGCCACGCTTCGATTCGCGTGCGTGCATCGTCGAGACTGACGAACGCATGCTGGTTCAAACATTCTTCGCGCAGTCTGCCGTTGAAGCTCTCGATATGCGCGTTTTCCACCGGCTTACCAGGACGGATGAACTGCAGCTTGACGCCATGTTCGTGCGCCCATGCATCGAGCGCCTTGCTGACGAACTCCGGCCCGTTGTCGACCTGAATCAGATCGGGCCGCCGTCCCCGCTGACGTAGTTGCTCCAGAACGCGCGCGACTCGAACTCCTGTCAGCGAGAAGTCAACCTCGATGTGCGGGCACTCGCGATTCCACGCGTCGATGATGGTCAGCATGCGAATGCGTCGGCCATGCACCAGCGCGTCAGCAACAAAGTCCATTGCCCAGCTTTCGTCTGCGCCGTTGGGCGTCGGCATTACCACGCGCAGATGACTCGGGCGCTTCTTACGCCGTTTCAGGCGAAGCGACAGGCCCTCTGTGCGGTACAACCGCTCAGTCCGCTTGTGGTTCTGGACCAGGCCCTCCCGGCGTAGCAAGACATGCAGGCGGGGCGAGCCAAACCTGGGCCGCTCCTGTGCCAGCTCACGCAGCCGTTGCCGGACTTCATGGTCGGCATCAGGCGGCACCGGCCGCCGGAACGTCCGGCGATTCAGGCCAACGAGCGCGCACGCCCGGCGCTCCGAATAGTCGTGCTGCTCAATCACCCGCTGCACGACTTCCCGGCGCTGCGCGGGCGAACTCACTTTTTTCCGAGCACGTCCTTCAATACCTGGATGTCAAGCGCCTGGTCTGCGACCAGCCGCTTGAGCCGCTGGTTTTCCTCTTCCAGTTGCCGCAAGCGTCGCGCTTCCGACACATCCATGCCGCCGTAGCGACTACGCCAGTTATAGAACGTCGCATCCGATA
>NZ_JAAGPN010000610.1:0-887 GCF_017104805.1 Paraburkholderia sp. Ac-20347
TCGAGGTGGCGGCGGAAGCGGCCACGCTGGGCCGCTTCGTCGCGCTGCGTGCCGCCGACGAACGCGGCGCGGACGCCTTGCGCGAACTCGCCGCCGATGCGCTGCGCACGCTCGCTCCGTTACGCGCCACGCAGACGGCCGCCGAACTCGCGAAACGGTTCGACGCGCCGCTCACGCAACGTCAGCGCGAGTACGTCGAGAACTGGGGCTATCCGTACGTGTTCGACGAATTTCGTTTTCACATGACGCTCTCCGATTCATTTCCGGATTCGCCCGACGACCGCGACGCGCGTGCGCAACTCACGCAGGCCTGGAATGCGCGGATGCACGACGCTGGCGCGCTGCCCGTGCACGGCGTAGCGCTCTACGTGGAGCCGCGTCCGGGCGCGCCGTTCGCATTGTGGCGGCGGGCGGCTTTCGCGCCGGGAGTCCGCGCATGACCATTCCCACGGCACAACTTGCGACCACCCGCCTGATCTATGTGATGGGCCCGTCGGGCGCGGGCAAGGACACGCTGCTCGGCTATGCGCGCGCGCGTCTCGCGAGCGAAGGCGTGGTGTTCGCGCATCGCTACATCACGCGCGAGGACGGCGGGCCCGAAAATCACATCGCGCTGACCGACGCCGAATTCGAGTCGCGTTCGAAACTCGGCCTGTTCGCGCTGCAATGGCGCAGCCATGCGCTGCGTTACGGGATCGGTGTGGAAATCGACCAGTGGCTGGCGCTCGGCTGCACGGTGGTCGTGAACGGCTCGCGCGCCTACGTGGCCGAGGCGCTCGCGCGTTATCCGCGCATGACGCTCGTGCATGTGGAGGCCGCGCCGCACGTGCTCGCCGCGCGTCTCGCTTCGCGCGCGCGGGAAACGCCCGAGCAGGTCGCCGCGCGGT
>NZ_JAAGPN010000611.1:0-991 GCF_017104805.1 Paraburkholderia sp. Ac-20347
CGGCGGCATCGCGGCGCTGCGCGAGCGCGGTGGCACGCAGGCGGATCGCGCGGGACATGCTGCGGGCGCGCGAGCGTTGCTGCCCGAGCGTGCGCGTCATTTCAATCTGTTCGTCGGCCTGCTGTGGAAAGACACGGACCTGCCCCACACGAGCGCACGCCGTGCGCGCGCGCTAGGAACGCTGAACGCGCTGCGCAACGGCGTGCTGGGCCGCGCGGCGGCAGCGCACGAACCGCAGGAAACGGCACAAAACGCAAGCGGGAGCGCAAGCGCGGGCGGTATCGGCGCGACGCCTAGCGCATCGTCGATCTCCGCGTTCACGCGCGGCAGGACGCGATGAACGTCGCTTCGCATCGCACGCGCCGCCTTCGCGTCGCGTCGGTGAGAAAACTTGCGGACCGCCTAAATTAGCAACGACCCGGCCCGTCTCGCACTGCACGCGCGGACGCGCGGCCATCCCTCGAAACCGACGGTGCAAGCACGATGAAACTCCTGCGCATACTGACGGGCGTGCATGCGGGTGCGCAGCTTCAGCTCGCGCCAGGCACGCACCGCATCGGCGCCGACGACGAAGCCGATATCCAGTTGAGCGACTGGCGCGGCGCGAGCGCGCTGCTGCATGTCGACGCAACGGGTGTCGTCAGCGCGCAGCGTGAAAGCGGCGCGAACGTCAGCGAAGAAGCCATACGTGACGACGCCGAAGTACAAACAGATAAGGCGGCAAACGAAGCGCTTTCGGAAACGGTGCTACTGGTCGACTTCGTGCCGATGCAGTTCGACGAGATCGTGCTGTGTGTCGGCGCCGCCGACGCCGCGTGGCCCTCGGACCTCGACCTGCTCTCGATGCTGCTCACGCGGCCCGCCGAAGCGAAGTTCGCCGCCGCGCGCCGCAAGCAGCGCCGCTACATGGGCGCGGTCGCCGCCGTGTTCGTGCTGGGGCTCGTGGTGGCCGCCGCCTCGCTCGTCACGACGACGCAGATGAGCCGCGCCG
>NZ_JAAGPN010000612.1:0-817 GCF_017104805.1 Paraburkholderia sp. Ac-20347
CCACCGACAACCGCCGCCGCGAGCCATTCGAGCGCGCGACGCCGACGCACGCGCCGCACCGCCCCCGGCCGCCACGGCAGCAGATTGAAGCCCTCGCGCACGCCGGCCACCTTCGCGCGCCGCCTCATTCGCACACCCCACGCAGTGCGAGGCCGAAGGCGACCACGCACGACGGGTCGTGAAGCAGGCCGACGTCGAGCGGCTGTTCGGCATCGGCGTCAGCGAGCGGCGCGCATTCGAACGGCAGCACCGGACTGCCGAGCACGTCGCCGATATCCGCGAGCGAAAACTGCACGCCCACCAGCATCGAGAGATCGCCCGACACCAGCGTGCAGCCGACCTGCGCGCCGCTCGCCAGATCGCGCAACGCCTCGACGAGATCGGCGTATTCGAGCGCGGGAAAACGCATGCGGCGCGTGACCGATTCGTCGGCGACGAGCCAGCCGTGTATGCCATCGACGCCGACCCAGAGCGCGGCCCAGGTCTCGTGCGGCGGCAACTCGAACGCCGCCGCATAGCGCATCGCGCGCAGCGCCGCGTGCGCTTCGTCGTCCAGCGCGCAGAGCGTGATGCCCGCCATCGCCGCACACTCGATGCGAGTTTCCAGATGCGCGCGCGCCGTGGCCGCGATCGTCACGCGCGCCTCGCGCAGCGCGGTTGTTCCGGAAGCGGATGCACCCGACGCGCCAGGCGCATCGGCCGAACCGCGCGAACCAAGCGAATAGATCGGCCCGAACGGCCCCACCTGCCAGTCGACCGCCAGCTCATGCCGCTCGATGCCCGCCACGCGCTCGGCCTCGGCCAGCACCAGCGGTTC
>NZ_JAAGPN010000613.1:0-865 GCF_017104805.1 Paraburkholderia sp. Ac-20347
CGCGCGGCGGCGGGCAGGCCGGTGTCGGCTTCGCGCGCCGCGCGGCCGCCCAGATCCATCGGTTGGCTGGTCATCGTGTCTCCTGATATAGGTATGCCGCGCGGTCCGCGCGTTGATGCCTAGTTTCGGAGAATTCGGCCAGCGCGAAAATTGCGCATGTCTCAAGCAGGCTTTCCCGTCGAGAAAGGCAGGGCGTCCGCGATCAGGCGTTTCTGATTGGAAACATTTGACGTCCAGCGACGCCAACTGGAAACCGCCAGGGCGCACCCAGGGTTTTCGTCACGTCCGCCACGGCCCGCGCCGTTACGTAACGCGCGATGCGCTGTGCATATCTCCACGCGAAAATCCCCGAATCGATCCGCTGCAAGGCCATTTCCACGCGAATCCGGGCGTTTGCCCACGCTTTGGCATTGATGTTGCGAAGGTACAGGCATCATCAACGGCGGACTCGATTGGGAGAGCGATCGTGCAAGGCATGTCACAGCAAGCGGTTCGAACGGACTTCGTGGCCGATCCGTGCGTCGGCGCGCAAGCGGCGAAGGCGAAGCGCATTGGTTTCGTGCTGTTCAAGGGCTTTGCGCTGCCGGATGTGGCGGCCATCATCGAGATCTACGATGCGGCCAACGCTCTCGCGCAGCTTCAATCCGACGACGACGCGTCGGCCTTCGAAATGGTGTCGCTCTCGGCGGCGGGCGGGCCGGTGGAGAGCGCGTCGTCGGTGGTGATCCTGACCGAGGGCGTCGAGCAGACGCGCGACGCGGGCGCGTTTCACACGCTGTTCGTCGCGGGCGGCGCGGGCACGCCCGACGCCGTGCGTGACGCGCGCCTCGTCCAGTGGCTCGCGCGCGAGGGGCGGCGCAGCGAG
>NZ_JAAGPN010000614.1:0-803 GCF_017104805.1 Paraburkholderia sp. Ac-20347
TATGAACGACGGGCCGGCAGCCGCGCTGCTGGCCGAAGTTTTCGCATCAACCGATTTATGCCGACTCATCCGCTGCTGTTTCACGCTTCGCCCCGCCAGGTCATCGCCTGGCGCGATGGCGCGCCCGTCACCGTGCGCGGCTTCCTCGCCGACGTCGCACGCGTGGCCGCCGCGTTGCCGCCGGGCGGCCACGTGTTCAACGTCTGCCGCGACCGCTACCGCTTCACGGTGAGCCTGTGCGCGGCGCTCGTCGCCCAGCGCATCAGCCTGCTGCCTTCGAACCACACGCCGGAGACGGTCCGTCAGCTCGCGGCCTTCGCGCCCGATACCTTCTGCCTGCACGACTCACCCGACTGCGCGATCGACCTGCCGCGCTTTCAATATCCCGACACGGCCGTCGCAAATCTGACCAAAGATGACTGCTGCGACAGCACTGACGCCTTCGTCGTCCCGCAGATCGACGCCGCGCGCGTGATGGCCTACGTCTTCACCTCGGGCTCGACCGGCGCGCCGGTGCCGCATCGCAAGACCTGGGGCTGCCTCGTCGAAGGCGTGCGCGCCTCGGCGCTGAGTCTCGGCCTGACGGGCGACGATGCCGCCGCCCACACGCTGGTCGGCACGGTGCCCGCGCAGCACATGTACGGCTTCGAATCGACGGTGCTGCTCGCGCTGATCGGCGGCCTCGCCTTCAGCAGCCGCCAGCCGTTCTACGCCGCCGACATCCGCGCGGAACTCGACGCCGTGCCGCAGCCGCGCGTGCTCGTCACATCGCCGATCCATCTGCGCACGCTGCTCGCCAGCGA
>NZ_JAAGPN010000615.1:0-948 GCF_017104805.1 Paraburkholderia sp. Ac-20347
CACGCGCTTGCCGTTCAGGCGCAGTTCGCCGAGCACGCCGCGCTCCAGCCCGAACAGGCTGCGCACCAGCGGCTTGCCGCCCGATCCCACCAGCCCGGTCACGCCCAGCACTTCGCCGCGCCGCAGCGCGAACGACAGCGGACCGAAGCGCCCCGGCGCGTGCAGATCGCGGGCTTCGAGCACCACATCGTGCGTGTTCTGCGCGTCGTGTGCGTCGTGCGGCGCGTTCGAGACGCGGCGCGCGCGTGCCTCGGGCGGCGTGCCGATCATCGCTTCGACCAGCGTTTCGACGGGCGTCGTGCGCGCGTCGACCTGCGCCACGTCGATGCCGTCGCGCAGGACGGTCACGCGGTCGCAGAGCGAGGCGATTTCATTCAGATAGTGCGAGACGTACAGAATCGTCAGGCCGCGCGCGCGCAGCCGGTCGATGATCTGCAGCAGGCGCTCGACTTCGCGGCTCACGAGCGCGGCGGTCGGTTCGTCGAAAACGAGAATGCGCGGCGCGCGCATGAGCGCGCGCGTGATCTGCACGATCTGCTGTTCGGCCACGCTCAGTTCGCCGATCAGCCGGTCGGGCGGCAGCGCGATGTCGAAATGTTCGGCCAGCGCCTCGCTCGCGCGCCGGCGCATGCGACGCAGATCGAGCGGCAGCAGCGAGCGCAAGGCGCGCAGGCGCGGCAAACCGGGCACGCGCGGTTCGTCGCCCAGCGCGAGCGCTTCGGCCACAGTGAAGGTCGGCGAAAGCAGCCGCTCCTGATGAATGAACGCGATCTCGCCAGGCGCGCCGCCGTCGCGCTTTACGCCATCGACGCGAATCTCGCCTGCATCCGCGCGCTCCAGCCCCGCGAGTATCTTGATGAGCGTGGACTTGCCCGCGCCGTTCTGGCCGATCAGCCCGTGCACGGTGCCGCGCGCCGCGCTCAACGACGCGCCGCGCAGCGCCTGCAC
>NZ_JAAGPN010000616.1:0-940 GCF_017104805.1 Paraburkholderia sp. Ac-20347
CGCCGCGTTCGACGCGTTCTGCGCGCGCGGCGGCCAGGCGCTCGACGATCACGCGCGCTTCGAAGCGCTGCAGGCCGCCATGCTCAGCGGCCCCGAAGGCCTGCGCCACTGGCGCGACTGGCCCGAGACGCTGCGCGATCCGCGCAGCACGGCGGTCGCGACCTTCGCGACCGAGCATCGCCGCGAAGTGGACTTTCATCGCTTCCTGCAATGGCTCGCCGCCGAAGGGCTCACGCGCGCGCAACGCGAGGCGCGCGAAGCGGGCATGTCGATCGGTCTTGTCGCCGATCTCGCCGTGGGCTGCGACGGCGCGGGCTCGCATGCGTGGTCGCTGCCGCAGGACATGCTGCAACGCGTGTCGGTTGGCGCGCCGCCCGACATCTTCAATCAGGCCGGACAAAGCTGGGGACTCACGACGTTCTCGCCGCGCGCGATGCACAACACCGGTTTTCGCGCCTTCATCGACATGCTGCGCGCCGCGTTCGCGCATGCGGGCGGCGTGCGCATCGACCACATTCTCGGCTTGCGCCGCCTGTGGCTCGTGCCCGAAGGCGAGAGCGCGAAACACGGCGCGTATCTGCGCTATCCGTTCGACGATCTCGTGCGCCTGATCGCGCTCGAATCGTGGCGGCATCGCGCGATCGTGATCGGCGAGGATCTCGGCACCGTGCCGCCGGGGCTGCGCGAACGGCTCGCGTCGCATGCGCTCTACGGCATACGCGTGCTGTGGTTCGAGCGCGACGGCGGCGGCTTTCTCGCGCCCGCGCGCTACGATCCGCACGGCGTCGCGACCACCACCACGCACGATCTGCCGACCGTCGCGGGCTGGTGGCGCGGCGCCGATATCGACTGGCGCAACCGCATCGGCCAGACCTTGCCGCGCGCGGACGGGCGCGATCCCGTCGCGCTCGAACACGCGCAGCGCGCCGCCGACCGCGAC
>NZ_JAAGPN010000617.1:0-933 GCF_017104805.1 Paraburkholderia sp. Ac-20347
GCCCAACCGCATCGCGACCGACCCGCCGCACGAATTCGACGACGTGGCCGCGCAGATCGCGGGCACGCCGCCCATGAGCGGCTTCGCGAGCGGGCCGAACGCGGCGGTCGCGATGCAGGGCTTCGGCGCGGACGCACTGCCCGTCGTCGACCAGCTCGCGCGCGAGTTCGTGCTGTTCGACAACTGGTTCTCGTCGATGCCCGGACCCACCTGGCCCAACCGCTTCTTCGCGCACGCGGCGTCGTCGGGCGGCCTCGCCAACAGTCCGGGCGGACTGACGAGCGCGGCGTCCGAAACCATCGACAGCCTGGGCTTTTCGTTCCAGAACGGCACGCTGTTCGCGCGCCTCGCCGCGAGCGGCAAGCGCTGGCGCGTCTATCACGCCGACGCCTTTCCGCAGGTGCTGGCCATCAAAGGCCTCGTCGGCGGCTTCTTTCACGGCGACACCTTCCGCACGATCCGCCCCGGCAGCGCCGACGACGCCTTCCAGCAAGATCTCAACGACAGCGGCGGCTACGATATCGACTACACCTTCATCGAGCCGAGCTACGGACTGCTGAGCGCAAATTTCGCCGATGGCAATTCGCAGCATCCGGTCGGGTCGATGTCCTCGGGCGAGCGCTTCATCCAGTATGTGTACGAGACGATCCGCAACGCGCCGGCCGTCTGGGCGCGCAGCGCGCTGCTGGTGACGTGGGACGAACACGGCGGCTTTTTCGATCATGTGCCGCCGCCCGCCGCCGTGCCGCCCGGCGACGCCGATCTGAACGGTCATCGCGCCGCCGTGCCCTGCGAGTTTGCGTTCGACCGGCTGGGCGTGCGCGTGCCCGCGCTGCTGATTTCGCCGTGGGCGCCGCGCGGAACCACGGGCAGCGCGCTGTTTCCGCGCGCGGCGGGCGCCATGCAGGACACGGCGTTCGACCATGCGTCGAT
>NZ_JAAGPN010000618.1:0-932 GCF_017104805.1 Paraburkholderia sp. Ac-20347
TTCGTATGCGGTATTAGCTTGGGTTTCCCCAAGTTATACCCAACTACTAGGCAGAGTCCTAAGCATTACTCACCCGTCCGCCAATAAGTATCAGAAGCAAGCTTCCTAACTTCGTTCGACTTGCATGTGTTAAGCCTGCCGCCAGCGTTCAATCTGAGCCAGGATCAAACTCTTCAGTTTAATCTTTTGTTGCCAATATAAAAAGACAAGCTTTTTTATTGGACTTTAATTTTGGCTCATTCATCGTGTACGTTATGTACTTACTAGCAATAATTGATATTTTAAAAATATCTGCTCATCGTGTAAATGAATTAACTTTGAGTATTTTTGCCTTACTTAAGATAAGTAATTAAGATAAGTAATAAGTATCAATGAATGATAATTTATTTAAGTATCTTGTATTGACAAAAATCCACACAAGTTGTTCTTTAGTTTGGATTTTAAATAGTTTTGAACACTGTCATCCAGTTGCTCAATGCGTGGCGTATTATATGCCAAAATTTTATTAAGTCAAGCACTTTTTTCAAAAATTTAAAATTTATTTTTTAAGTTTTTGGTGTTCCAGTAAACGGTATACTAAATACTAAGTGACTGATTTAGCAATGTTTTTTACTGTGCTGTACTGCTTAAGTGGTGCGTATTATAGGCATGATATCATGACTTGTAAAGCAGTTTTTTAGGATTGATGGTAGAAAGTTGGTAAGTGATTGATTTTGTTGGGGGTTTGGTGGATTAATTACTAAAACCCCCATTTTTTCAAAAAATCAGCCTAAAATTAGACCATTTGACCAACTCATGAGCAATATCTATATTTTAGATTGGTTAACTATTATTAAAAACATTAGATTTTGACATTTCACCTAAAAAGTAACAAGCGTCTGTTGATTGTTCCATGCTTATTGAATTATTAATTAAATCAGCATATGAATCAG